>NZ_LDNX01000061.1:0-29177 GCF_001027955.1 Kocuria sp. SM24M-10
ACTACCGGCGGTTCCCCGCGAGCACCCGGCGGGCGCCGTAGGCCGCGCCGATGAGCCCCAGCGCACCGGCGGCCGCGAGACCGGCGGTGAGCATGGTGCCCTGCTCCTGGGCCGCCAGGCCGGACTGGCCGCCCGGCACGGCCCCGGGCGCCTGCTCCATGCCCTCGAGGGTCTGGACGGCGAGGGCCAGGTTCCCGGCCTCGAGGGATCCCCACGCGTACACGATGTTGTGGGTGCCCTCGGCCAGCTGGAGGTCGGCCGGGCCGATGACCGGCTCGGTGGTGCCGGCGGCGGCCACGGACGCGGAGACCGTGCCCGCGTCGACCGTCAGGGACTCCTCGTTCGGGTTCTCGAGTCCGGTGATGACCGGCTGGCCGCCGGCCAGCACGTCCACGGCCGGGGCCGCGGCCACGTGCCGGACCGTCAGCTGCGACTTGCCGGCCTCGATCTCGGACATGTCGTTGGTGAACAGGGCGGCCGTGGGGTTGCCCTCCGGGTCCAGGTGGGCCGCGGCCGTGTAGCTCATCCCGGTCTGCAGGTCCGCGGTGACGGGGCCGATGATCGGCGCCGAGGCGTCCGCGGCGTCCGGGGCGGTGATCGCCAGGTCGTAGCTGCCGGCGGGCAGCTCCAGCGGGCCGGCCAGGGTCCCGGGCTGGAAGTCGTCCAGGGTCAGCTCGCCGTTGACGTACACGTCCACGACGGTGTCCGGGACGCCGTGCAGCACGGACAGCTCCGCGTGCTCGGCGGCGAACGCCGGGGTCATGCTGAGGGCGCCGGCACCGAGGCCGAGGACTGCGGCGGCGGAAAGGGTCTTGCGCATGGTGTGTGCTCCTTGAACGGGCTCCCTGGCGGAAGCGGGATCGACCTTGCACCCGTACTACCGGCGGGGACCCCCTGCCGGATGCAGCAGGTCACATTTTTTCCGAGAAGTTCTTCCCCGCCCCGGCCGCCCCAGAATGGGAGGGCGTCACCGCGGCCCGCCCGGGGGCGCTTCCCGTCCGCCCGCCGAGCAGCAGGAGCCACCGTGGACGACCAGCGTTTCAGCGCCCGCACCGCCGTCGTCACCGGGGCGGGCTCCGGGATCGGGCGCGCCACCGCGCTCCGGCTCGCCCGGGAGGGAGCCACGGTCGTGGTGGTGGACTCCTCGGCGCGCCGGCTGGAGGACCTGGTGGCGGACGAACCGCTCCTGCCGCTGTTCCCCGTGGTGACCGACCTCACCGAGGAGGGTGCGGTGGCCCGGGTGCTCGCGGCCGCGGACGGCCGGCTGGACGTGCTCGTCAACAACGCCGGGATCATGGACCGGTTCGAGTCCGTCGCCGAGGTCGACGACGAGACGTGGGACCGGGTCTTCGCGGTCAACGTCGTCGCGGTCATGCGGCTGACCCGCGCCGCGATCCCGCTGCTGCGGGCCTCCGGCCGCGGGGCGATCGTCAACGTGGCCTCCGAGGCCTCCCTGCGCGGCTCCGCGGCCGGCGCCGCCTACACGGCCTCGAAGCACGCGGTGGCGGGGCTGACCCGCAACACCGCCCTCATGCACGCGGCCGACGGCATCCGCACCAACGCCGTGGCTCCCGGCGCGACCGCGACCGGCATCGAGGCACCCATCGACTCGGAGCTGTTCCCCGGGCGGATGGGGGCGTTCCTGCAGAACGTCCCCTACACCGCCACGGCCGAACAGGTGGCCGCCGTCATCGTCTTCCTCGCCAGCGACGACGCGTCCAACGTCAACGGTGTCGTCCTGCCCTCGGACGGCGGCTGGTCGGCGGTCTGAGCCCCGCGCCCGGCGCGGCGGCCCCCGCCGCGGGCCGTCCGCGGGAACGGCCGGGCGGGCCCGCGCGGCGCCGGGCTCAGATCTCCTCGAGCGTCGAGCCCTCGGCCGGCTCGTCGAGCGCCACCTCGCGGTCCTGCTCCTCGAGGTCGGCGGGATTCGCCTCGAGGGAGGACGCCTCCGAACGGTCGGGGGTGTGCGCCGACGCCTCGACGTCCTGGTCGTCCATCTCGGGCGGCTCGGCGTCGATCGACTGCTCGAGCCGGTCGGCCTCGTTGTACTCGCTGCTCGATGCGGGTGCGTCGCTCATGGCTTCCTCCTGCGTCGTGGGACCGATGGAGCCACCGGTCGGGCGACCGGTCGCGTGCGTCCGACCCTACTCGGCCCGGCCGCTGTTCCCAGCCCCCTGGGCGTCCGATAACGTGGTCTGCACCACAGGAAGCACCGCTCAACAGCAGGAGTTGTCCACCATGACGAGTCGATTCCATCGCTACGCCGAACTGTTCAAGAGCACAGGCCCCTGGTGCACCGTGTACACGGACATCAGCACGGGCACGGTCGACTCGCTGCACGCGATCGACGTCCTGCCGGAGAACATCTGCCGGGAGCTGGAGCAGCAGGGGGCGTCCAAGGCCGATCTCGCCGCGGTGGAGGCCGCCGTGCGCCCGGCGGAGGGCGTGCCGGACCCGGTGTGCCGCTATCTGCTGGTGCGCGACGGCGCCGTGGAGATCGACGAGGTCCTCCCCGGCCCCCTGGCCGGGCGCGGCGTGCTCGAGGTGGGCGAGGTGCCCGACCTCACCCCCCTGTTCCGGCACCGTCCGGACGACTTCCCCTACGTGGTGGCCGAGGTGGGGCGGGACGGCGGCGAGATCTGCCTGGAGTACGCCAGCCGGGCCCGCGCCCTGGACGAGCAGCAGATCGAGGGCGAGACCGAGCACCTGAAGAAGTTCCCCGGCGGCGGCTGGTCGCAGGGACGCTGGCAGCGGCACACCGAGGACGTGTGGCGGCGCAACACGGAGCAGGTCGCCGAGCAGATCGACAAGGTCGTGGCCGGGAGCGGGGCGCAGCTGGTGGTCCTGGCCGGGGACCTGCGGGCCCGGGGCCTCGTCGAGGAGCAGCTGTCGAAGGCCACCCGCGCCCTGGTCAGCGTCGTGGACGCGAACACCCGGGCCGAGGGCAGCCAGTCCGCCGACTTCGCCCACCAGGTCGAGGGGCGCGTCGCGGAGGTCATCGCCCACCGGCAGCACGAGCTGCTCGAGCGGCTGGCCGAGCAGCGGGGCCGCCCGGACCCCACGGCGGTGTCCGGGATCGAGCCGGTGGTCGCGGCGCTCCAGCAGGCGCAGGCCGAGACCCTGCTGATCGACGACACCCTCCTGGACGCGGAGCAGGAGCTGCTCGCGCTGGACGCCGAACCGTGGGTCGCCGTGACGGAGTCGGAGGCCGTGGGCGCCCGCGTGCTCGGCCGGGTCCCCGCCGACGCCGCGCTGGTCCGCGCCGCCGTGCTGACCGACGGCCGCCCGGTCTTCGTGCCGCCCGGCGCCCTGCCGGACAGCACGGACGTGGCGGCCCTGCTGCGCTGGCGCGCCTCCCCGGCCGGCTGACCGGCCCCGGCGCACGACAACGGCTCCCCCGCCTCGGCGTGGGAGCCGTTGTCGTGTCGGCCTGCTGGGTGCGCCTGCTCTGCGCACCGCACCGGCGGAGCGGTCAGTAGGCCGGGCCGGTGGTGTTGTGCGTGGCGCTGCGGTCGTGGGTGTCGCGGCGCAGGAAGGACAGGCCCACCATGGTCACGCCCAGGAACAGGTGCAGCCAGTCGTCGGCGGTGTTCAGCGGCACGAAGTTCGCCTGCGACTCCTGGCCCACGAGCAGACCGTAGATCCACAGGACCAGGTAGACCACCCCGCCCCACAGCAGGTAGTTGCGCGCCCCGGAGGCGGAGCGGGCCAGAGCGAGACCGGCCACGCCGTAGAGCAGGTGGACGATGTTGTGCAGCCAGGACACCTGGAAGATGCCCAGGAGCATGGCCTCGGACTGGTGGCCGGCGACCATGAGCTGGTCGTAGTTCGTGGTGATGCCGGGGATGAACCCGGCGATGCCCACGAGCAGGAAGACCGCGCCGTACAAAAGAGCGGCGGTCTGGACGGGCGAGCGGTGGGTGGTCCGGCGGTCCGGCCGGGCGGCGGGGGTGGTCATGGTGGTGCCTCGCTTCCTGGGTGTCTGCGGTGATCCGGGTACGGATCCCGGAGGGGCGGACGTTCATGGAAAGCATGCTTGGTACCACCAGCGTACTGCGCCGGCGCCCGAGGTCAAACGTTGCGGCGGACCTCCCTGGTCACGGACGGGTCAGGACACGAGATCGCGGGCGGGGGTGTCCGCGGCGGACGGCTTCCCGGCGTAGGCGCCCCGGTACCGCGCGGCCGGGTGGGTGTCGAGCACCTTGGTCTGTCCGGCGCCGTAGACGTTCTCGCGCAGCGTGGTGCCCTCGTAGGCGGTGCGGTAGCGGCCGCGCTTCTGCAGCTCCGGCACGACCCACTCCACGAAGTCCTCGAACGAGCCCGGGGAGACGTGGTAGGCGAGGTTGATGCCGTCCAGGCCGCCGTCGTCGATCCACCGCTCCAGCTCGTCGGCCACCGTCTGCGGGGACCCGACGATCGGCACGCCCATCCCACCCATCGAGATGTGCTTGGCGACCTCCTTGACCGTCCACTTCTTCTTCGGGTCCGCGGTGGTGAACGGGGTGAGGAAGGACTGGATGGAGTCGGTCTTGATGTACTCCAGCACGTCGTTCTCGTTGTAGCGGCCCAGGTCCACCCCGGACCAGCCGCCCACCAGGCCCAGGGCGCCGTCGGCGTCCGCGTACTGCTCGTAGTCGCGGCGCTTCTGCTCGGCCTTCGCGTCGGTCTCGTCGACGATCACGTGCAGCATGGCGAAGATCTTGAGGTCGTCCCGCCCCCGGCCCTGGGCCTCGGCCTCGTCGCGCAGCTTGTCGGTGACCACGCGGGTGAGGTCCGGGCGGATGCCGCCCACGAACACGGCCTCCGCGTGCCGCCCGGCGAACGCGCGCCCGCGCGAGGAGGCACCGGCCTGGAAGATCAGCGGGGTGCGCTGCGGGGACGGCTCGGTCAGCCCGATGCCCGGCACGTCGAAGTACTTGCCGTGGTGCTGGATGGGGTGCACGAGGGACGGGTCGGCGAAGACCCCGTTCCTGCGGTCGCGCTTGACCGCGCCGTCCTCCCAGGACCCCTCCCACAGCTTGTAGCAGACCTCCATGAACTCCTCGGCGATCTCGTACCGCTCGTCGTGGGAGATCTGCTCCGTCAGTCCGTGGTTCTCGGCCGCGGACTTCAGGTAGGACGTCACCACGTTGAAGCCGATCCGACCCCTGGTCAGATGGTCGAGGGTCGCGAACTTCCGCGCCAGCGGGTACGGCTGCTCGTAGGTGATGGCGCTGGTCACCCCGAAGCCGAGGTGCTTGGTCACGGCCGCCATCGCGGAGATCTGCATGAACGGGTCGTTGACCGGGATCTGGGTGGCGTCCTTGATCACCGGCGCCGCGGAGTTCTGGTAGACGTCGTAGTAGCCGACCACGTCGGCGAGGAACATCGCGTCGAACAGGCCCTTCTCCAGGACCTGGGCGACGTCCGTCCAGTACTCGAGGGTGTTGTACTCGTCGGCACGGGAGCGCGGGTGCTTCCACAGGCCCGGGGCCTGGTGCCCCACGCAGGTCATGTCGAAGGCGTTCAGGGCGATGCGCTTGCTCACAGGGACCTCCACGGTCGATCACCGACCCGCGCCCGTGCGTCGTGAAGACCTGCTCGCGGGTCCGACGCACTCAGGGGCGCCGTACTTGCCGCGGGGCGGGTGCGCCGCGGCCCGATGTTCATCTGGGGCACCCCGCTACGGGAGAGGGTTGCCGCCCGACCAGCCAGAGCTTCGCGTCGGGACTCGTCATCGTCGTCGCGGACCAGCTTAGCGGGTCCCCCCGGACGCGGGGCAACCCCTCGTCCTCCCGGTGCGCGGCAGGACCGCGGCAGGAGTCAGACCGGCGGCGCGAGCGGCGGGGTGCGCCGCGGGTCCAGCGTCCAGCCCTGCCGCAGCCGCGCCCCGAGCTCGATCAGCGGGCACGTGTCCATCACCACGTCCAGCCCGGCGGCGGCGGCGCGGGCCGCGGCCGCGTGGTCCACGACGCCCAGCTGCAGCCACACGGCCCTCGCGCCGGCGGCGACGGCCTGGTCCACGACCGCTCCGACGCGGCGGGAGTTGACGAAGCAGTCCACCACGTCGATCGGCCTCGGGACCTCGGCGAGCGTGCGGAAGCCGGGCTCCCCGTGCACCACCTCGCCCTTCGGGTTGACCGGGACGATCGTCATGCCGAGGTCGTCCCGGATGCGCTTCGCGACCGAGTGCGCGGGCCGGGCCGTGTTCCCGGTCAGCCCCACCACGGCCCAGCGTCCGGGCTGTGTCATCAGGCGGTCGATCACGGCGGGATCGTTGCGGCTCATGCCCCCACCCTGGCACGGACCCGCCCAGCTCGCCCCGATCGCGCCCCACCGTGTCCCGAGATTGCAGGTCCCGGCCACCGACCGCGGGACGCCGACACGTGCAACCTCGGCGGGGGGCGGGGGTCAGGAGAAGAGGGGGAGGAGGTCTGCTTCCGGGCCCAGCTGGGCCCGGTCCTGGGCGGGCAGGGCCGCCCGGCCGGTGCCCACCCGGGCGAAGTGCTCGTCGCTCCAGTGCTCGGGCGGCTCCCGCTCCCACAGGTCGATGAGAACCCGGCGGACCTCGGCGAGCCCGTCCACCGCAGGCCCCGGGCAGCCCTCCAGGTGCTCGATGAGGTCCAGGTGGTGCACCGTGGCCTCCACCGCCAGGGTGCTCAGGAGGTCGTCCACGCGGAGCACGTGGCCCTGGGTGCGGACCGTCCCGCCGGGCCGGCAGTGCTCCGCCGCGTGCACGAGCGCCCGTGCCGACTCCCGGTAGTGCCCCCGCAGCTCCTCCCAGTCCGGGTACAGGCTCGCCGCGGCCCGGGTGCGGCGCCGGACCTCGGCGGCGGCCGCGGCATCCGCGCCCCGGTACGCCCAGTAGGTCGCGGCGTCCCGGTCCGGGCGGGCCGTGGTGGGCGTGTGCAGGGCGACCAGCCCGCGCACCGCGTCCGCGGCGCAGTGGTGGGCGAGGTCCCGCACCGACCACCCGCGGCAGCCGGTGGGCGCCCAGGAGTCGTCGTCACCGAGCCCGTCGAGGACCGCCGCGAACGCCGTGCAGGCGTCGCGGACCAGGTCCGCCCGGGTCGAGGTGTGCCGGCTCGTCATGGGTCCATGGTGCGGCACGAGGGCCCGACGTGCCACCGTTTTCGACCATGACGGCCCGCGGCGCGATTTGCCACGCGACCCGCGGAGCACGTTCAATGGGGCCGTAACCATCCGGAGCGGCTGAGAGACCTGGCTCGTCGACGTCGCAGCAACCGGCACGGATCCGTCCGATCCCCGTGCGAGGTGCTAATGCCAGGACCGATGGAGTTGATCATGGGCACGTCTCTGCTGGGCTCTGCACCGTCCACCGCCGCCACCGCACCGGCCACCACGAAGCGCGCCTACTCGGTGGCCTTCGAGCACGTCGGCAAGGCCTTCCCGTCCGGCGGGCACAGCCACCACGTCCTGCACGACGTCGACGTCACGGTCCGCCCCGGGGAGGTCCTGGCGATCCTGGGGCCCTCCGGCTGCGGCAAGTCCACGCTGCTGCGGGCCGCCGCCGGCCTCGACACCGCCTCGGCGGGCCGGGTGCTCATCGACGGCACACCCGTCTCCGGGATCGACCCGCGCTGTGCGGTGGCCTTCCAGGAGCCGCGGCTGCTGCCGTGGCGCTCCGTGCGCGAGAACGTCCGCCTGGGCCTGCCCTCCGGGCTGGGCCGGGCCGAGGCCGACGCCGTGATCGACGACCTGCTGCGCCTGGTCGGGCTGACCGCCCACGCCCACCACCGTCCCCGGGCGATCTCGGGCGGCATGGCCCAGCGCGCGTCGCTGGCCCGGGCGCTGGCCCGCAACCCCGGTGTGCTGCTGCTCGACGAGCCCTTCGGCGCCCTCGACGCCCTGACCCGGCTGCGGATGCAGGACCTGCTGCTCACCGTCCACGCCGCGCAGCCGACCACCGTGCTGCTGGTGACCCACGACGTCGACGAGGCGCTGCAGCTGGCCGACCGGATCGTGGTCCTGGGCCGCACCGGCCCGACCGCCCCCGCGTCGATCAGCACGGTGCTCTCCGTGCCCGGCGACCGTCCCCGGGACCGGGCCTCCGAGGTCCTCGCCGAGCTGCGGGTGCAGCTGCTCGGCCACCTGGGCGTCGACGCCCACCACCCCGCGACCCGCTGATCCCGCCCCGCTCCCCCGGGTGCGGCGCGGCCCTGCGCCGCGCCGGGTCCGCCCGGCACGCCCACCCCACCACGAAAGGCCCCACCATGCCGCTGTCCCCGCGCCCCGCCCGCACGATTCCCGCCCTGGCCGCCGTCTTGGCCCTGTCCCTGACCGGGTGCATGGCCGGGGAGGGCTCCGGCGGGGCCCAGGCCGCCGAGAAGATCACGGTCGACTGGGCCACCTACAACCCGCTCTCCGTGGTGATCAAGGAGAAGGGCTGGCTCGAGGCCGCCTTCGCCGAGGAGGGCACCGAGGTCGAGTGGGTGCAGTCCGCGGGCTCGAACAAGGCCAACGAGGCGCTGCGCGCCGAGGCGGTCGACGTCGGCTCCACCGCCGGTTCCGCGGCGCTGCTGGCCCGCAGCAACGACACCCCGATCAAGGTGATCGACCTGTACTCGCAGCCGGAGTGGTCCGCGCTCGTCACCACCCCGGGCACCGGGGTGGAGTCCGTGGCCGACCTCGAGGGCCGCACCGTGGCCGCCACCAAGGGCACCGACCCCTACTTCTTCCTGCTCCAGGCCCTCGAGGAGGGCGGGGTGGACCCGGCCGACGTCACGATCCAGAACCTGCAGCACGCCGACGGGCGCTCGGCGCTGGAGAACGGCCAGGTGGACGCCTGGGCCGGGCTGGACCCGATCATGGCCGCCGCGGAGCAGAACGGCGCCGAGCTGTTCTACCGCAACGTGGACTTCAACACCTACGGCTTCCTCAACGCGCACGAGAACTTCCTCGATGAGCAGCCCGAGGCGGCGCAGACCGTGGTGGACGTCTACGCCTACGCCCGGGACTGGGCGCTGGCCCACCCGGAGGAGACCGCGCAGCTGCTGGCCGACGCGGCCGGGATCGAGCTGTCCGTGGCCGAGCAGGTGCTCGAGCGCACTCACCTGGACATCGACCACGTGCCCGGCGAGCAGCAGCTTGCCGTGCTCGAGAAGGTCGGCCCGATCTTCGTGGACTCCGGTGACGTGTCCGGCCAGGAGCAGATCGACGAGGCCCTGGCCGGCCTCGTGGAGAGCTCCTACGCCGAGAACGCCGACGCCGCCCGCGTGGCCGAGGCCGCCGAGGGCGCGGAGGCCGGGCAATGACGTCGCCGCTGAGCCCGTCCGGGGAGGCCGTCCGCACCGACCGCGCCGGCGCCGAGCAGGTCGTCGGCGCCGAGCCGGCCGTCCACGCCGACGACCCGGGCGACGCGCCCGCCGCCGTCGCGGAGCCCCGCCGCCGTCCCCTGCTGCGCGCGGGGCTCGGCCTGCTCCTGCCCGCGGCACTGCTGGTGCTGTGGCACGTGGTGTCCACCGCGGGCGTCTTCAGCGCCGTCCAGCTGCCCGCCCCGCTGACGGTCCTGGCCGCGGGCGCCGACCTCCTGTCCCGGGGCGAGCTGTGGACGCACGTGGGCATCTCCACCCAGCGGGTGCTCATCGGCTTCCTGATCGGCGCCGGGCTGGGCCTGGCGGCGGGCTCCTTCATCGGGCTCTCCCGCCGGGGCTCCGCGCTGGTGGGCCCGACGATCGGCGCCTTCCGCGCGGTGCCCTCGCTGGCCTGGGTGCCGCTGCTGCTGCTGTGGATCGGCCTCGGCGAGGACTCCAAGGTGACGCTGGTGGCGATCGGGGCGTTCTTCCCCGTCTACACCACCGTCTCGGCGGCCCTGCAGCACGTGGACCGCAACCTGCTCGAGGCGGCCCGGGCCTTCGGGGTGCACGGGCTGCGGCTGCTCACCACGGTGCAGCTGCCGGCGGTCATGCCCTCGGTCATCTCGGGGCTGCGCCTGGCGCTGGCCCAGGCCTGGCTGTTCCTGGTGGCCGCGGAGCTGCTGGGCGCGTCCATGGGCCTGGGCTTCCTGCTCACCGACTCGCAGAACAACGGCCGCACCGACCGGCTGCTGCTGGCGATCGTCCTGCTGGCCGTGCTCGGCAAGCTCTCCGACGCACTGCTCGGCGTGTTCGAGAAGTGGGCCGTGAAGAAATGGGCCTGACATCACCGTCTGGCACAGTGGGCACACACCGGGCACGCCCGTGCCGCCAGGAAAGGACCGCAGCACCGTGAACGCCAGCTGGAGCGACCCGCTCTCCCCCACCCCGAACCCGGCCCTGGTCTCCGACGCGGCCCGCGTCGCCTTCTGGGAGGGCCAGGCCTCCCGGCTCGACTGGGCCGAGCCGTGGACCACGGCACACCGGTTCGAGGGTCCCCGGCGGATCGGGCAGGACGCGGAGGGCCGGCCCACCTGGTCGGTCCCGGAGCTCGCGTGGTTCGAGGGCGGGAAGCTCAACGTGGCGCACAACTGCGTGGACCGCCACGTCGAGGCGGGCCGCGGCGCCCACGTGGCCCTGTACTTCGAGGGCGAGCCCGGCGACCGGCTCGTCTACACCTACGCGGACCTGCAGCGCGAGGTCTCCCGGGCGGCCAACGCCCTGCTCGCCCTGGGCGTGACGCAGGGCGACCGGGTGGTGATCTACCTGCCGGTGATCCCGGAGACCGTCATCATCACGCTGGCCTGCGCCCGGATCGGCGCCGTGCACTCGCTGGTCTTCGGCGGGTTCTCCGCGGAGGCCCTGCGGTTCCGCGTCGAGGACACCGGGGCGAAGGTGCTCGTGACCACCGACGGACAGCACCGGCGCGGGGCCGTGGTGCCCGTCAAGGCCGTCGCCGACGAGGCGTGCGGCGGGGACAACGCGATCGAGCACGTCGTCGTGGTGCGCCGCACCTCCCGCCCGGGCCGCAGCGACCTGCCGCGCGGCACCCGGGGGACGCACTCCAAGGAGGAGGACGCGGTCCCGTGGACGCGCGGGCGCGACGTGTGGTGGCACGAGCTGGTGGCCGAGCAGTCCGACGTGCACGAGGCCGAGGCCTTCGACGCGGAGAGCCCGCTGTTCGTCATCTACACCTCCGGCACCACCGGCCGCCCCAAGGGCCTGGTGCACACCATGGGCGGCTACCTGGTGCAGGCC
The DNA here is from genome assembly GCF_001027955.1 of Kocuria sp. SM24M-10. Lineage (NCBI taxonomy): Bacteria > Bacillati > Actinomycetota > Actinomycetes > Micrococcales > Micrococcaceae > Kocuria > Kocuria sp. SM24M-10. The sequence goes on from NZ_LDNX01000061.1 coordinate 11,112, forward strand.
GCCTACACCCACGCCCTGCTCTTCGACCTGCTGCCGGACGTGCGCGACGACGAGGGACGGCTGCGGCCCGACGAGCTGTCCACCGTCAACGACCCCGCCAAGGTCGACTCGACCGTGCACTGGTGCACCGCCGACCTGGCCTGGGTCACCGCGCACACCTACGAGATCTACGGCCCGCTGGTCAACGGCGTGTCCGAGGTGATCTACGAGGGCACTCCGAACACCCCGCACTGGGGCCGGCACTTCGAGGTGATCGAGCGCTACGGGGTCACCACCTACTACACGGCGCCCACCCTGATCCGCTCGCTCATGGGCGCGTTCCCGAAGGGCGTCCCCCCGCTCTACAACCTCAACTCCGTCCGGCTGCTCGGCTCCGTGGGCGAGTCGGTCAACCCGGAGGCGTGGCGCTGGCTGCGCGCCCAGCTGGGCCGGGACGAGGTGCCGTTCGTGGACACCTGGTGGCAGTCCGAGACCGGCGCGACCGTGATGTCCCCGCGCCCGCACGACCCGCAGTTCGCGCCCCCGGGGACGTTCGACGACGGCGCTCCGCACACCGCCCTCAAGCCCGGATGCGCCACCCGCGCGGTCCCGGGGCTCTCCACCCGCGTGGTCGACGAGGCGGGGGCGACGGTCCCGCCCGGGGTGCAGGGCTTCGTCGTCGTCGACCGGACCGGGCCGTCGATGGCGCGCACCGTCTGGGGCGATCCGCAGCGCTACCTGTCCTCCTACTGGCAGGCCTACGCCGAGCAGGGCTGGTTCCTCGCCGGGGACGGCGCCCGCTACGACGACGAGGGCGACATCTACATCCTGGGCCGGGTCGACGACGTCATCAACGTCTCCGGGCACCGGCTGTCGACCATCGAGATCGAGTCGGCCCTCGTCACCCACCCGTGGGTCGTGGAGGCCGGGGCCGCGCCCGTCCGCGACGAGCTGACCGGGCACGCGGTGCTCGCGTACGTCGTGCTGACGTCCGAGGCCGGGCGGGTCCCGGCGGACGAGCTGACCGCGGCCCTGCGGGAGCACGTGGCCCGCGAGATCGGCCCGATCGCCAAGCCGCGGGCCGTCGTGGCGGTCCCGGAGCTGCCGAAGACCCGCTCCGGGAAGATCACCCGCCGGCTCCTCGCGCAGCTGTGGGAGGGCGAGCCGCTCGGCGACCGCTCCTCCCTGCAGAACGAGGAGTCGCTCGAGCGCATCGCCGAGGTGCTGGCGGCACGCGGCTGAACCGCCGGGGTGCCCGGCCCCGCGCCGTCAAGCCGGATGACCCCACGTTGAGCCGTGTGACCAGCCCCGCGCCGGACTCCTAGGATGAACACCGTGAGCTCCTCCCCCACCGCCCCCGCCCCGGACCGGCGCCGCCCCCTGGCGGAGCTGCCCCGGGTCCCCGTCCCCGCCGCCCTGCCCGAGCTGTCCAGCACCGATCTCAAGCTGGGGATGGCCGGGTCCGGCGCCGTGTTCTCCGGCTACGTGCTGGTGCACATGCTCGGCAACCTGAAGGTCTACCAGGGCGAGGAGAAGTTCAACGCCTACGCCGAGTTCCTCCGCACCGCCGGGGCTCCCGTGCTGCCGCGCGGCACCGTGCTCTGGGGGGCGCGCGCGGTCCTCACCGCGAGCCTGGCCGTGCACGTGGGGGCCGCCGCGATGCTCACCGCCCGCGCCTGGCGGGCCAACGGCACGCTCCTGCCGCGGCGGCCCCGGCGGCCGCGGGGACGGCGCCGCTCCCCGTGGGAGGTGGCCCGGCGCTCGATGCGCAGCACCGGCGGCGTGCTGGGCCTGTTCACCGCCTTCCACGTCTTGGACCTGACCACGGGGACCCGGCCCGCCGCGTCCCGGGACTTCGCGCACGGCAGCGCCTACGCCAACCTCGTCGCGAGCCTGTCCCGGCCGCCCGTGGCGGTCGCGTACGCCGTGTCGATGGCCGCGCTGGCCGCGCACCTGGTGCACGGCATCCCGGAGATCGCCAACGACATCGGGGCCGGCGCCGACCGGCGCACCCAGCGGCGGCTGCGGATCGGCGCCAACGCCTTCGGCGCCGCGGTGGCCGTCGGCAACACCACGATCCCGGTGGCCGTGCTGACGCGCGCGGTCCGCTGACCCCCTTCCGGACGACCCCCCGACGACAAGGACCCGAGCGAGTGAGCACCTTCTCCCTGACCGTGGACGTGTGGCGCCAGGCCTCCCCGGACGAGCCCGGGCGGTTCGCGACCCACGTCGTCCCGGACGCCGACCCGGACATGACCGTGCTGGAGCTGCTGGACCGGATCAACGCCCAGCGGGAGGCCGCCGGCGAGGAGCCCATCGCCTTCGACGACGGCTGCCGGGAGGGCGTGTGCGGCAAGTGCGGGGTGACGGTCGACGGCGTGGCGCACGGCCCCGAGCGCAACGCCGCCAGCTGCATGCAGCACCTGGGCGCCTACCGGGATGGGGACCGCGTGCGCATCGAGCCGCTGCAGGCGGCCTCCCTGCCCGTGAAGCAGGACCTCTCGGTGGACAAGAAGGCGCTGCGCCGCGTGGCCAAGGCGGCCAAGTTCCCCGTGGCGATGAAGGCGCTGGCCAACGGCGGCTGCATCAGCTGCGGGGCGTGCATCTCCTCCTGCCCCAACGGCTCGGGGCAGCTCTTCGTGGGCACCATGCTGCGGGAGCTGCCGCCGCTGGCCACGAACGACGCCGAGCGCCGGGAGCGCTCCGCGAAGGTGCTCGCCGCGGCCGAGGACGAGTTCGGCCCGTGCTCCCTGCTGGGCGACTGCGTGGAGGTCTGCCCGGCCGGGCTGCCGGTCGAGAACCTCTCGGCGGTGGCGCGGGAGAACCTGCGCAACCGCTTCCCGCGGCGGGCCGCGGACGGCGACTGACACGTTCGCGAGCGCCTTGTTCCCCCGGGGCTCGACTGCTACGTTCACGAGCACGACACGACGGAGTGTGAGGTGGATCACGTGAGCGACCAGTCCCGGGGCGTCATACCCGAACAAGGCGAGTTCGACTACGAGCCGGAGGACCGCGAGCCCGCCCGGGCGCCGGTCCGCACGTGGCTGCTGCGCGGGCTGGGGCTGCTGCTGGCCGTGGTCGTGTGGTTCCTGCTGGGCGGAGCGGACGTCTCCGCCGACGCCCGGGTGGTGGGCGCGGTGGCCACGCTGATGGCGGTGTGGTGGATGACCGAGTCCATGCCCCTGTCGGTGACCTCGCTGCTGCCGATCGTGCTGTTCCCGGTGCTCACCGCGCTGGAGGTCTCCGAGGTCACCGCCCCCTACGCCAACCCCATCGTGTTCCTGTTCCTGGGCGGGTTCCTGATCGCGATCGCCATGCAGAAGTGGAACCTGCACCGCCGGATCGCGCTGCTGACCCTGCGCCGGGTCGGCACCCATCCGCGGCAGATCATCCTCGGTCTGATGATCTCCACGGCCTTCCTGTCCATGTGGGTCTCCAACACCGCGACCACCCTGATGATGCTGCCCATCGGGCTGTCCGTGCTCACGCTGGTGGTCGAGAACAGCCGCAAGGGCGCCACCCGCGCCGAGGCGGCGGCGATGGGCGAGGACATCCGGTCGGGCCAGGCCATCAGCGACGTCATCGACGACCGCGACGTGCGCCTGTTCGGCGTGGCCCTGGTGCTGGCGATCGCCTGGGCGGCCACCATCGGCGGTCTCGGCACCCTGCTGGGCTCCCCGCCCAACGCGATCGTGGCCGGCTACATCAGCGAGGAGCTGGGCCGCACCGTGGGCTTCGCCCAGTGGATGATGCTCGGCGTGCCCATCGTGGTGGTCTTCATCGGCCTGGCGTGGCTGCTGCTCACCCGGGTGATCTTCCGCTTCCACCTGGCCGAGGTGCCCGGGGGCCGGCAGCTCATCGACGAGGAGATCGCCGCCCTGGGCTCCATGAGCAAGGGCGAGAAGACCGTGCTCGCCGTGTTCGTCACCGCGGCGTTCTTCTGGATCGTGCCCGGCCTGCTCTCCGGGATCGGCGACCTCGGCGAGCAGCTGCCCTGGCTGGAGATCTTCGACGACACGGTGGTGGCCATCGGCGCCGGCGTGCTGCTCTTCCTGCTGCCCGGGGACAAGCAGGGCAACATGACCCTGGAGTGGAACGACGCCGAGGAGGGCCTGCCCTGGGGGGTCCTGCTGCTCTTCGGCGGCGGCCTGTCCCTGGCCGCCGCCGTGGCCGGCACCGGGCTCGACGCCTGGTTCGGCGCGCAGGTCAGCGGGCTCGGCGCGCTGCCGATCGTCCTGCTGCTCGCGGCGGTGGTCACGATCGTGCTGCTACTGACCGAGATCACGTCCAACACCGCCACCGCGGCCACGTTCATCCCGATCCTGGGCGGGGTCGCGGTGGGCATCGGGGTGGATCCCATGACGCTGCTGATCCCGGCGGCGCTGGCGGCCACCTGCGCCTTCATGCTCCCGGTGGGCACCCCGCCCAACGCCATCGTCTTCGCCACCGGCCAGGTCAAGATCGCCGAGATGGTCCGCGGCGGCATCGTGCTCAACATCGTGGGCGTCATCCTGATCACGCTCTTCACGGTGCTCATCGGCCCCTTCGCCCTGGGCCTGGTGATCTGAGCCGCCCCGGAGCTCGGCGCCGCCGGGCCACGGGCCTCCGCCGGACCGGGCTCCCGGTCTGGAAGCCGTCCGGCGCTGCGCCGGACGGCCCTGGGCTGCGAGGCCCTGGGCTCTCGGGGCCCGCGGCTACGGGGCCGTGGTGCAGCGGGCCAGCACGGCCTGCGTGAACTCCTCGGTGCTCGCCGTGCCGCCCAGGTCCCCGGTCAGGGTGCCGCCGGCCATGGCCTGCTCGAAGGCGGACTCGAGGTGCCGGGCGGCCCCGCCCTCGCCCAGGTGGTCCAGCATCATGGCGGCGGCCCACATCGTGCCCACGGGGTTCGCGATGCCCTGCCCGGCGATGTCGGGCGCGGAGCCGTGCACCGGCTCGAACATGGACGGATGGGTCTTCTCCGGGTTCAGGTTGGCGCTGGGCGCCACCCCGATGGACCCGGCGGCCCCGGCCGCGAGGTCGGAGAGGATGTCGCCGAAGAGGTTGGAGGCCACGACCACGTCGACGCTGCGCGGCTTGAGCACCATCCGGGCGGCCAGCGCGTCGATGAGCACCCTCTCGACCGTCACCCCCGGGTACTCGGCGGCCGTCGCCTCCACGACCTCGTCCCAGAAGGGCATCGTGTGGATGATCCCGTTGGACTTCGTGGCCGAGACGAGCCGCCCGGAGCGCTGCTGGGCCAGCTCGGCCGCGTAGCGGGCGATCCGGGTCACCCCCGCCCGGGTGAACACGGACTCCTGGACGGCCATCTCCTCGGACCGGCCCCGGTAGAGCCGGCCGCCGACCTCCGAGTACTCCCCCTCGATGTTCTCCCGGACGACGACCAGGTCCAGCTCGTCCAGTCCGCGCAGCGGCGAGGTGACGCCGGGCAGGATCCGGATGGGCCGGAGGTTGACGTACTGGTGGAACTCCCGGCGGATCGGGATCAGCAGCCCCCACAGCGTCACGTCGTCGGGGATGTCCGGGGCGCCGACCGCGCCGAGCAGGACGCCGTCCCCGGAGGCCAGCTGCTCGATGCCGTCGGCCGGCATCATCCTCCCGTGCGCCCGGTAGTGGTCCGAGCCCCAGTCCCGCTCGCGCCAGCGCACCGTGAAGCCGTGCGCGTCCGCCAGGGCGTCGACGCAGCGCAGCGCGGCCGGCATGACCTCCTGGCCGATGCCGTCGCCGGCGATGACGTCGATGGTGTACTGCCGTGTGCCGGTCACAGGATTCCTCCGCAGCGTCGTCGGGACCGCGGAGGCGGCTGCGCTCCACGGCTGGTGCCGAGCATAGTCCGCCGGGGTCTCCCCGGGGTCCCGGCTGGCGCTCCGGGACCCGGAGCCGCAGAATGGAGGGCAGCCATCCCGAGCGGCCGAGAGACCTGGATCGTCGACGCCGCAGCAACCGTGGTCGACGTCGCAGACCGCACGGTGCTACCGCCAGGACCGATGGAGCAGCGCACTCCCGGCACCCCCGCCGGGACACCTCTCCGCCCGGGACCGACCAGCGGCACCACTCGCACGAGGAGTCCTTCCCATGGCCGACCACCAGTTCGGGTTCCGCACCCGCGCCCTGCACGCCGGGGGCACCCCCGACGCCGAGCACGGCGCCCGCGCGGTCCCGATCTACCAGACCAGCTCGTTCGTCTTCAAGGACGCCGACGACGCCGCCAACCTGTTCGCCCTGCAGAAGTACGGCAACATCTACTCCCGGATCGGCAACCCCACCGTCGCCGCGTTCGAGGAGCGCATCGCCTCCCTGGAGGGCGGCATCGGCGCCGTGGCCACCGCCTCGGGGATGGCCGCCGAGTTCCTGACCTTCGCCGCGCTCGCCCAGGCGGGCGACCACATCGTGGCGGCCGGCCAGCTCTACGGCGGGACCGTCACCCAGCTCGACGTCACGCTGCGCCGCTTCGGCGTGGACACCACGTTCGTGCACGGCACGGACCCGGAGGACTACCGGGCGGCGCTGCGGCCGAGCACCAAGGCCGTCTACACCGAGGTCGTCGCGAACCCCTCCGGGGAGGTCGCCGATCTCGAGGGCCTGGCAGCCGTGGCCCACGCGGCCGGCGTCCCGCTCGTGGTCGACGCCACGATGACCCCGCCGTACCTGGTCCGCCCGATGGAACACGGCGCGGACATCGTCATCCACTCGGCCACCAAGTTCCTGGGCGGCCACGGCACCACGCTGGGCGGCGTCGTCGTGGAGTCCGGGCGCTTCGACTGGGGCAACGGCAACTTCCCGTCCATGACCGAACCCGTGGCCTCCTACAACAACGTCTCCTGGTGGGAGAACTTCGGCGAGTACGGCTTCCTGACCAAGCTGCGCTCGGAGCAGCTGCGGGACATCGGCCCGGCGCTGTCCCCGCAGTCGGCGTGGAACCTGCTGCAGGGCGTCGAGACGCTGCCGCAGCGCATGGACGCCCACCTGGCCAACGCCGCGGCCGTGGCGCAGTGGCTCGCGGAGGACCCGCGGGTCTCCTACGTCAACTACGCGGGGCTGCCGGACCACCCCCACCACGAGCGGGCCCGGAAGTACCTGCCGCTGGGCGTGGGCTCCGTCTTCTCGTTCGGCGTGACGGCCACCGGTGAGCTCACCGGGCGGCAGGTCGGCGAGCGGTTCATCGAGAACCTGCAGCTGGCCAGCCACCTCGCCAACATCGGCGACGCCCGCACCCTCGTGCTGCACCCGGCCTCCACCACGCACCAGCAGCTCAGCCCCGAGCAGCTGGAGGTGGGCGGGGTGTCCGAGGACCTCATCCGCATCTCCGTGGGCATCGAGGACGCCGAGGACATCCTCTGGGACCTCGACCAGGCCCTCTCCGCGGCCACCGGGCTCGCCCGGGCGTCCGCCCCGACCGTCGAAGGAGCACTCCGATGACCGCCGAGACCCGCACCTGGCAGGGGCCGAGCGCCCCCGAGCGGCTGAAGCTGCTGCGCGGCACGGAGTCGATCGCGATCGTGGGGGCGTCCGACAAGCCCTCCCGCGCCTCCTACTTCGTCTCCACCTACCTGCTGTCCTCCTCGCCGTACCGGGTGTACTTCGTCAACCCGGTGCTGCGGGAGATCATGGGCCGGCCCGTCTACCCGTCCCTGGCGGACCTGCCGGAGACCCCGGACCTCGTCGACGCCTTCCGGCGCCACGACGACCTCCCCGGCGTGGCGCGCGACGCCGTGGCCGTCGGGGCGAAGACCCTGTGGCTGCAGCTGGGCTCCTGGCACGAGGAGGCCGCCCGGATCGCCGAGGAGGGAGGGCTCGACGTGGTGATGGACCGCTGCCTGAAGATCGAGCACGCCCGCTTCCACGGCGGCCTCCACCTGGCCGGCTTCAACACCGGGGTCATCTCGGCGAAGCGGCAGGTCCTGTCCTGACGGGCCCCGCCCCGGCAGGTCGCGCCCCGGGACGTCCTGTCCCGGCACGCGCAGCGGCCCCGGAAGCCTGGTGCTTCCGGGGCCGCTCCCGTCCCGAGGGGCGGGTCGCTACACGCGCTCGAGGACGAACCGCACGTCGGCCTTCAGGCTCTGGCTGACCACGCAGTACCGCTCCGTGGCGCGCGCGAGGCGCTCCAGGGCGGTGTCGTCGAGGTCGGCGTCCACCCGGGCGGTCACCACGACGTCCTGCACCCCGACGGGCACGGAACGGTCCACGCCGAGGGTGCCGCGGGCGTCGAACATGCCGTCGGCGGTCAGCTCGGCCGAGCGCACCTCCACGCCCATGGCGGTGGCGACGCTGCGCAGCGTCACCCCGGCGCAGGCCAGGAGCGCGTCGAGCAGCATGTCCCCGGAGCAGGCGTCGCTGCCGTCACCGCCGGTGGCGGCGTGCGGGCCGCCGCGCACGGGGCCCGCCCAGGTGTCCACCGTGCAGGTCAGGCCGGGGTCCCGGAAGTTCCCGTGGGAGTGCAGGGGCGTGCGGGCCGCCTCGGGCTCCGCCCGGTAGCGGTCCTTGAGCGGGGCCTGGAGCTGCCGGAGCTCCGCGGCGGTCATCTGGGTTCGAGATTCCATGCTGTCACTGTAGAGCGTCCGGCGCGGACGGCACCATGCGGGGCGCCCGCGCCGGACCGGCCCAGCGGACCGGCCCAGCGGACCGGCCCAGCGGACCGGCTCAGCGGACGCGCTCGGCCGCCATGTCGTCCCAGTACGCGCGGGTGGTCACCACGTCGGTGCCGTCCCACGCCCCGAGCCCGTACAGCCCGGGGATGTCGCCGCTGTGGAACACCGGCTCCAGCCCCTGCCTGCGCTGGGCCTCGTAGTTCTTGAGCACGCGCACAGCCACCCCGGCCAGCAGCACCAGGGCCACGAGGTTGATCGTGGCCATGACCGCCATGAAGAGGTCGGCCAGGGACCAGACCAGGTCCAGGGCCAGCACGGCGCCGGCGAAGACGAACGCCAGCACGAGCACGCGGTAGGCGGTCATCACCGCGGGCGAGCCGGTGAGGAAGCGGATGTTGGACTCGCCGTAGTAGTAGTTGCCGATCACGGAGGTGAAGGCGAAGAGGAAGATCGCCACGGTGAGGAAGTGCACCGCCCAGCCGCCCAGCTGCAGGGCCAGCGCGGACTGGGTCAGGGAGGCGCCCTCCCGGCCGCCGAACTCGGGGTCGGACAGCAGCACGATGAACGCCGTGATCGAGCAGATCAGCCAGGTGTCGAAGTAGACGCCGAGCGCCTGCAGGAAGCCCTGCTTGGCCGGGTGGGAGACCGACGCGGTGGCCCCCGCGTTGGGGGCCGAGCCCATGCCGGCCTCGTTGGAGAACAGGCCGCGCTTCATGCCCTGGATGATCACGCCGATCAGCCCGCCGGTGACGAACTCCCGGATGCCGAAGGCGCCCTCGAGGATCTGGCCGAGGACGGCGGGGATCTCGCCGACGTTGAGCACGACCACGAGCAGGCCGAGCAGGACGTAGAGCACGGCCATGACCGGGACGACCACCTCGGAGACGGCCGAGATGCGGCGGATCCCGCCGAAGATGATCGCGGCGGTCAGGCCCACGAGCACGGCGCCGACGAGGATCCGGAACCACAGCGCGTCCGCCGCGGCGATGTCGACGCCGAGGGACCCGCCCAGGGCGTCGACGATCGAGTTCGACTGCACGGAGTTGAACACGAACCCGTAGGTCAGGGTGATGACCACCGCGAAGAGCAGGCCCATCCAGCGCGCCCCGATGCCCCGCTCCATGTAGTAGGCGGGCCCGCCCACGTAGCCGGTGGGCGCCTTGATCTTGTACAGCTGGCCCAGCAGGGACTCCACGAAGGCGCTGGCCGCGCCGATGCCGGCGATCACCCACATCCAGAAGACGGCGCCCGGTCCGCCCAGGCTGATGGCGATCGCGACGCCGGCGATGTTGCCGGTGCCCACGCGGGCCGCGGCGCTGACGGTGAAGGCGCGGAAGGCGGAGATGCCCTTCTTGCCGTCCTCGGCCATGCCGGGCTTGTCGCCCAGCACCCGGAACATCTCCGGGACGAGCCGCAGCTGCACCACTCCGGTGCGCACGGTCAGGTACAGGCCCACTCCGATGAGGATGGCGAAGACCACGTTCCACACCCAGCCGCCGAGGGTGCCGACGAGGTCGGTGACGAGTTCCATTCCAGCTCCGAACTGTGACGACGCGGTGCTCCGGCAGGGATCCCTGCGGACCCGCGTGGACGATCAGGACGCAGCGGTTGCGCGCCCCGACGGAACTCTAGTGGACGTGACCGGCGTCTCGACCCCCTCACCCCTCATCCCCCCGGGCCGGGGTCGCGGCCGACGGCGACCGGAGTGCGCCCGGTCGCCGTCGGCCGCACCCTCGCGAACGGGGTGGGAGGGGCGGGAGGGGTCAGATCACGCGCACCGCGCCCTTGTCCGCGGAGGTGACCATGGAGGCGTAGGCACGCAGGGCCTTGGAGACCTGCCGCTCCCGCGGCCTGGTGGGGTACCAGGGCGCCGGACCCCTGGCCTGGCGCCGGGCGGCGAGCGTGGCGTCGTCGACGTTGACCCGCAGCACCCGCTGTGCGACGTCGATCTCGATCTCGTCGCCGGTCTCGATGAGCCCCACGGCGCCGCCGGCGGCTGCCTCCGGGGAGATGTGCCCGATGGAGAGGCCGGAGGTGCCTCCGGAGAAGCGGCCGTCGGTGATCAGCGCGCACTCCCGGCCCAGGCCGAGGCCCTTGAGGTAGGAGGTGGGGTAGAGCATCTCCTGCATCCCGGGCCCGCCCTTGGGGCCCTCGTGGGTGATGACCACGATGTCGCCGGGCTGCACGTTCTTGGAGAGGATCTCGAACACGGCCTCGTCCTGGGACTCCACCACGAAGGCCTTGCCGACGAAGTGGAAGAGCTCCTCGTCGATGCCGGCGGTCTTGATCACGGCCCCGTCCTCGGCGATGTTGCCGTAGAGGATCGCCAGGCCGCCGTCCGCCGTGTAGGCGTGCTCCACGGAGCGGATGCAGCCGTCGGCGGCGTCGGTGTCCAAGGACTCGAACTCGTTGGCGGTGGAGAAGGCCTGCGTGGTGCGCACACCGCCGGGGGCGGCGTGGAAGAGCTTCCGGGCGCGCTCCGAGGACCGGCCGCTGCGGATGTCCCACTCGTCCAGCCACGTGGCCAGGTCCGGGGCGTGCACGGTGTGCACGTCCTCGTTGAGCAGCCCCGCCCGGCGCAGCTCGCCGAGGATGGCGGGGATGCCGCCGGCGCGGTGCACGTGCTCGATGTGGAACTTCGTGGAGTTCGGGGCGACCTTGCACAGGCAGGGCACCCGGCGGGACAGGGCGTCGATGTCCGGGAGGGTGAAGTCCACCTCGCCCTCCTGGGCGGCGGCGAGGATGTGCAGGATCGTGTTGGTGGACCCGCCCATGGCGATGTCCAGGGCCATGGCGTTCTCGAAGGCGGCCTTCGTGGCGATGTTGCGCGGCAGCACGGACTCGTCGTCCTGCTCGTAGTAGCGGCAGCACAGGTCCACCACCCGGCGGCCGGCCTCGAGGAACAGCTCCTTGCGCGCCACCTGGGTGGCCAGCGTGGTGCCGTTGCCGGGCAGGGACAGCCCCAGGGCCTCGGTGAGGCAGTTCATGGAGTTGGCGGTGAACATGCCCGAGCAGGACCCGCAGGTGGGGCAGGCGTTGCGCTCGATCTGGCCCAGCTGCTCGTCGGTGACGGACTCGTCGACGGCCATGGACATGGCGTCCACCAGGTCCAGGCGGTGCTCCACGACGCCCTCGACGGCCTCACCGGACTCCATGGGCCCGCCGGAGACGAAGACCACCGGGATGTTCAGCCGCAGCGCGGCCAGCAGCATGCCCGGGGTGATCTTGTCGCAGTTGGAGATGCACACCAGGGCGTCGGCCCGGTGGGCGTTGACCATGTACTCCACGGAGTCCGCGATGATGTCGCGGGAGGGCAGCGAGTAGAGCATGCCGTCGTGGCCCATCGCGATGCCGTCGTCGACCGCGATGGTGTTGAACTCCTTGGCCACACCCCCCGCCTCCTGGATCGCGGAGGCCACGAGGTCGCCCATGTCCTTGAGGTGCACGTGGCCCGGCACGAACTGCGTGTAGGAGTTGGCGATCGCGACGATCGGCTTCCCGAAGTCGTCGTCGCCCATGCCGGTGGCCCGCCACAGGGCGCGGGCGCCGGCCATGTTCCGGCCGTGGGTCGAGGTGCGGGAGCGGAGGTGGGGCATGGCGCGGCTGCGTCTCCTTGGTCGGGTCCTGGGACGAGGGGGCCGGTGGGGCGCACTCCCCGCGCACCGGCCGAGGGCCGGCGCGACCGGGGCGGCCGCCGGAGGTCCGCCGCCCAGAATACGCGCCGTCGCACCCTCGTCCCGCTTCCCGGACGGCTGTCTCACCATATGGTCATCGGGGACCGCTCCTACACTGGGGCACGACACGCCCCGAAGGAGGACTCCCCCATGAGCCAGCACACCACTCCCCCGCGGCCGGACGACAGCACGTCCTTCGCCGTGGACCTGGCCGAGGCGGTCGACCCGCTCGTGATGGCGCTCGACGTCGGCTCCACGGGCAGCCGGGGCGGCCTGCACGACGCCACCGGGACCCCGGTGCGCGGCTACCGGCACAAGATCGAGCACGAGTTCAGCACCGGGGCCGACGGCACCTCGGTGATCGACCCCGACCAGGTCACCGAGGAGCTGGCCGGGATCCTGGACCTCGTCCTGGCCGACCCGGCCCTGGCCGGCCGGGTGGCCGGGGTGGCCCTGGACACCTTCGCGTCCTCGCTCGTGGGGGTCGGCGACGACGACGAAGCGATCACCCCCTGCTTCACCTACGCGGACTCCCGGTGCGCGGAGCAGCTGGCGGCGCTGCGCGCGGAGCTCGACGAGCCCTCGACCCTCCAGCGCACCGGCGCCCGTCTGCACACCTCCTACCTCGCCCCGCGCCTGCGCTGGATCCGGGAGACGGACCCGCGGACGTGGGAGCGGGCCCGGCGGTGGATGTCCCTCGGCGAGTACGTGCACCTGCGCCTGCTCGGCACCGCCCACGCCGGGACCGCCACCGCGGCGTGGACCGGCCTGCTGGACCGGCGCACGGGCCGGTGGGACGAACCGCTGCTGCTGGCCTGCGGCCTGGACGCCGAGCAGCTCAGCCCCGTGCTCGACCCGCACGAGCCGATCCCGGACGTCGCGGACTCCGTCGCCCGGCGCTGGCCCGCCCTCGAGGGCGCTCACTGGTTCGCGCCCGTGGCCGACGGGCTCAGCGCCAACCTGGGCTCGGGCGGGGCCGACGCCTCGACCCTGGTGGTCTCCGCGGCCACCTCGGGGGCCGCGCGCGTGCTGCTGCACGCGATCCCCGAGCGGGTCCCCAGCGGGCTGTGGTGCTACCGCGTCGACGCGCGGCGGTGCCTGCTGGGCGGGGCCCTCAACGACGTGGGACGGGCGATCAGCTGGCTCGGGAGCACGGTGCGCCTGCCGGAGGACACCACGCTCGAGGACGTGGCCGTGGCGGACGTCGCCGAGGGCACCCCGGTGGTGCTGCCCTTCTTCACCGGCGAGCGCTCGACCGGCTGGGCCGGCGGCGCCCGGGCGGTGCTGGCCGACGTCACGGCCGCGGCCACCGGCGCGGACCTGGCGCGCGGCGTGCTGGAGGGCGTGGCCGCCTCCTACGCGCGCGTGGCCGACGAGCTCGAGGACGTCGCCGGCGGCGTGGAGCACGTGGTGGCCTCGGGCAGCGCGTCCCAGGACGTGCCCGGGCTGATGCAGATCCTCGCCGACACCCTCGGCAAGCCCGTGGCCCGGGCGGAGTTCAAGCGCGCGACGCTGCGCGGCACGGCGCTGCTCGCCCTCGAGACCCTGGCCCCGGGCGTCGAGCGGGCCCGTCCGCCCTACGGCCCGGAGCGTGCGCCGGAGCCGGAGCGGGCCGGGCACTACGCCGCGGTCCGCGCCCGCTTCGAGGAGCTCTACGGGGCGGTCGTCGCCTCCTGACCCGGGCGCCCGGAGACCGGGCCCAGGATCTGCGGGACGCCGCGGCAGATCATCGGGGCCGGCCCCTGGTGTCCGGACCCTCGAGGCCGGCCATCAGGGCCGGGCCGCGGCACCACACTCGGACACAATGGTGTACCTCTGTGAAAACCGTGGCCCCGCCGGGAAACGCCTTCCTACCGTGGGAGCGGGAGCCGGCCGCAGCCGCGGCACCGTCCCCTCCGCCCCGACGAACGGAAGGACGACGATGGACGACACCCTGGCCCGGGAACAGGCCGCCCGGCTGCACCGGACGCTCGAGGACGCGCGCATCGGCGGCCGCCGGCTCTGGGTGCGCTACCTCGCCCTCGGCGGGACCGCCGGGGAGCTCGAGGTCGAGGGCTACCGGCACGGGTGCCTGGACCTGCCGGTCCGGCAACGGGACCTGCTGGCCTGGGCGGCCAACACGCTGCTCGACGGCCGCTTCCACCCGCGCGTGCCCTCGAGCGGCGACCTCGCCGGCGCCGCGCGAGCCGGGGCCGTGCGAGCCGGGGCCGGCCGGGACCGGCCGGGACCGCGGCGAGCGGGCCAGCTCCGCCGGCGCGGACTGAGCGCCCGGGCCCCGTCCCGCGCAGGGGGTTGACCGCGCCCGGGGACGGTGGAACGCTGGCCTCCACCAACAGTGTGCTTACTGATCGAGGCGGGTCGCATGAAGGCGATGGTGTACCGCGGACCCTACAAGGTGCGGGTCGAGGAGAAGGACATCCCGGGGATCGAGCATCCCAACGACGCGATCGTGCGGGTGACGACGGCGGCGATCTGCGGGTCGGACCTGCACCTCTACCACGGGATGATGCCGGACACCCGGGTGGGGACGACCTTCGGCCACGAGTTCGTCGGGGTGGTCCACGAGGTCGGACCGTCGGTGGAGCGGTTGAAGCCCGGTGACCGGGTGATGGTGCCGTTCAACGTCTACTGCGGGTCCTGCTGGTTCTGCGCCCGGGGCCTGTACTCCAACTGCCACAACGTGAACCCGAACGCCACCGCGGTGGGCGGGATCTACGGCTACTCCCACACCTGCGGGGGCTACGACGGCGGCCAGGCCGAGTTCGTGCGGGTGCCCTTCGCCGATGTGGGGCCCTCGGTCATTCCCGACTGGATGGAGGAGGAGGACGCGGTGCTGTGCACCGACGCCCTGGCGACCGGCTACTTCGGGGCGCAGCTGGGCGACATCGCCGAGGGCGACACCGTCGTCGTGCTCGGGGCCGGGCCGGTGGGGCTGTTCGCCGCGAAGTCGGCGTGGCTGATGGGCGCGGGCCGGGTGATCGTGATCGACCACCTGGAGTACCGGCTCGAGAAGGCCCGGGAGTTCGCCCAGGCCGAGACGGTCAACTTCGCCGAGCACGACGACGTGGTCGTTGAGCTGAAGCGGAGCACCGACCACCTGGGTGCTGACGTGGTGATCGACGCCGTGGGGGCCGAGGCGGACGGCAACTTCACCCAGCACGTGACCTCGGCCAAGCTCAAGCTGCAGGGCGGGTCGCCTGTCGCGCTGAACTGGGCGATCGATTCGGTGCGCAAGGGCGGGACGGTGTCGGTGATGGGCGCCTACGGGCCGATGTTCAGCGCGGTGAAGTTCGGCGACGCGATGAACAAGGGGCTGACCCTGCGGATGAACCAGTGCCCCGTGAAGCGGCAGTGGCCGAGGTTGTTCGAGCACATCCGCAATGGTTACCTCAAGCCCAGCGACATCGTGACCCACCGCATCCCCCTGGAGCACATCGCCGAGGGCTACCACATGTTCTCGGCCAAGCTCGACGGCTGCATCAAGCCGCTCATCGTGCCGGGCACCTCCTGAGAAAGGGCGCTGCGACCATGACCTCCACCCCGTACACCGCCGGCGAGGCCGAGCGCCCCGTGGACCGCGAGGAGCTGCGCTCCCGCATCCCCGGCTGGGGCGCGGACCTGGACCCGGCCGACCGGCCCTCCGTGCCGAAGCTGCGCTACGACCCCGGCGCCACCGGGGCGCACTGGGACGTCCCGGAGCGCCAGCCCGAGCGGTGGCCGCGGGAGCGGTCGATCGAGCACGCGCAACTCACCCCCGTCTTCGGCACCTCCTGCCCGCCCAAGGGCCTCTCCGGAGTGCTCCGCCGGCACGCCTACCGCAGCTACAGCGAGGGCAGGGCCGCGCACTGGCTGATCCTGCTGGCGGCCGACCGGGTCGACGCGTGGGAGAGCCACCTCGTCTCGTTCGCGAGCCTGCGCCCGGACAACCCGGTCACCGAGACCGGAGTGCTCTCCGAGTTCACCCGGCACGGGCTCTCCTCCCGCACCGGGCACAAGCGCGCCGACCTCTCGCACACGTGGCTGGACCCGCTCGTCGTCGCCGGGCCGTGGGTGCTGGCGGGCGGCGCCGCCGTCGCCGCGGGACGGGCCCTCCTCCGGCGCCGGGGCTGACCCGCCCGGTGCGCGCCGCACGCCGTCCGGCGGGCCTCAGCGGGCGCAGGACCTGACGATGTCCTCCGGCGAGAGCCGGCGCCCGCCCACGTAGTACAGCACGGCGCCCGCCGGCAGCGGGGAGTTCCAGCCGGGGCTGATCACCGCGCCGTCGAGCTGGACGGCGAGCAGGGTCGCGTCGAAGCCGCGGCCGATGCCGGTCTGGAGCTCCCCGACGACCGTCCCCGCGAGCGCGTCGGGCAGCCGGGTGCTGTAGGTGTTGCGGCCGCCGTGGGTCATCAGGTCCGCGTACACGGCCGCGATGCCGGGGTCCTGGAGCTCCTCGGTGGCCATCCGCGGTGAGTGCCACTGCACGCACTGCACCTTGCGGCCGAGGTAGGAGAAGTTCCGGGCGCGGACCATGTCGCGCAGGGCCACCACGATGTGGGCGCTGTGGTTCAGGTGGGCCGCGGCCACGGTGAGCGTGAGCGCCTCGTTGTCGTCGCGGGCGTCGACGAGCACCCGGCGCGCACGGTGGATCCCGGCGCGGCGCAGCACGGTCTCCTCGGCGAGGTCGCCGCGGACGAAGCCGTGGTCGGGGTGGTCCGGCAGCGGGTTCTCCGTCACCTCGTCCCAGGCGCAGAGCGCGATCGGGAGGACGCCGTCCGCGGTGAGCTCCTGGACGAGCCGCTCGGTGCGTCCGGGCGTGTACCCGAGGATCACGAGGTGGTCCGACAGGTCGAGGTCGAGCTGGCCCTTCATGCGCTGTCCCTTCGCGTTCTCGATGGCCGTGGCGATCTTGGTGAAGAGGGTCGTCAGCGTGGCGATGCCCCCGACGATGACGTAGACGCCGACGAGGTGGCCGCCGAGGGTGGTCGGGAAGAAGTCGCCGTAGGCGGCCAGCTGGTGAGGAACACCGTGACGATGATCAGCAGGGGCAGCCCCCAGGCCCGGGCGCTGCCCAGCCGGCGGACCAGGCGGGCGAGGAAGAACGGCACGGGTGGATCCTCCTGTCTCGTCGCGGTCCTCCCACCGACCCTACGGGGGTCCGCGCCGGTTGGTGCGCAGGCCCGGCCCACCCACCGGGCCGCGAGCGACGACGTCCGGCGCGGGCCTCCCACCGACCCTACGGGGGTCCGCGCCGGACGCGGCCCGTGGGCGGAGCCGGGTCAGTCGCGGTGGAGCAGCAGCGCCTCGCCCTGGCCGCCGCCGCCGCAGAGGGAGACCGCGGCCTTGCCGGAGCCGCGGCGGGAGAGCTCGAGGGCCGCGTGCAGGGCCAGGCGCGCCCCGGAGGCGCCGATCGGGTGGCCCAGGGCCACGGCGCCGCCGTGGATGTTGGCCCGCTCCAGCGGGTAGTCGAGGTCCCGCAGGGACTGGATCAGCACGGACGCGAACGCCTCGTTGATCTCGATGAAGTCGAGGTCCTGCACGGACCACCCGGCCTTCTCGACGGCGGCCTCGATGGCCCGGGACGGCTGGGAGTGCAGGGACGTGTCGGGCCCGGCGACCTGGCCGGGGGCGCCGACGACGGCGAGGTGCTCCAGCCCGTGGCGCTCGGCGTAGGCCCGGCTGGTCAGCACCACGGCCGCCGCCCCGTCGGACAGCGGCGAGGAGTTGCCGGCGGTGATGGTCCCGTCCGCCGCGAACGCCGGCCGCAGGCTTCCCATGGACTCGGCCGTGGAGTCGGGCCGGATGCCCTGGTCGGAGTCGACCACGAGCGGGTCACCCTTGCGCTGCGG
>NZ_LDNX01000062.1:0-84257 GCF_001027955.1 Kocuria sp. SM24M-10
GGCGGTGGGTCAGGGGGCGGTGGGTCAGGGGGCGGTGGGTCAGGGTGCGATGGGTCATCAGTGTCCTCCTCGATGCTCCCGTGACGGGGGTGTGCCGGGTGGCCTGGTGCCGGCCGAGATCCGGCCGGCGGGCCCGCCCGGGGAGCGGGGCGTTCCCGGACGACCGCGTCGGGCCCCGTGCCGTCGCGTGCTCGCACGGGACCGGACGTCCCGGCCGGCCGTTCCTCACTCCTGTTCGATGACCTCCCCGCTGGTGGCCATGATGTAGGGCTCGCCCTCGAACTCGGTGAACGCCTCGTCCTCCAGATCGACGCCGAGCTCCTGCTCCACACCGGCGACGTCGAAGCCCTCCTGCACGGTGCCGGTGACCTGGACCACCTGGCCGTCGTCGAGCGGGGGGATCTCCTGCTCCTCGACGATCAGCAGCGGATCCACCGCACCGGCGATGGCGAACGCATCGGGCGAGATGGTCTCGCTCACCTCGGCCGAGAGCGTCACCTGCTGACCCGTGTAGGTGGTGACCTCGTCGTAGAAGTCCTGGTTGTAGTCCCCTTCGTAGGCCAGGGCCATCGCCCCGGCGTCCTCGGTGGCCGCCGCGGAGCTCTCCACGACCTCCCCGTCCGTGACGTCCTCGACGTCGGTGCCGGTCTCCGGGCCCTCCGAGCCGCATCCGGCCAGACCGAGCCCGGCGACGGCGAACAGCCCTGCGGCGAGCGTGCGGGTGGTGCGCGTGCTGTGTGTTCCCATGATGGTCCTCCTCGTGTCGGTCCCGGTCGCCGGGGCGGTGGGCCGCCGGGTCCCCGGGTGTGCTGCTCCTCGACCGTAAGAAGCCGGTCCGGCCCGGGACCAGCAGGAAAGCGATGTCCGCCGACCTTCACCGGGCCTTCCGGGCTCCTGCGGGGAACCCTCTGCGCAGATCGTGACCCGCTCGTGATGACCGGCGCGTTCTCGGCGGGAGCCCCGAGGCTCCGCGGGAGCCCTAGGGCGCGGGGTCGACCGTCGCCTCGTCCAGATAGGCCTCCCCCGCGTGCTCCGCGTAGAAGCCGGACTCGTCGTCCGCGGCCGCCTCCTCGGCGACGGGGGGTTCGAAGTCCTCCCGGAGCGTGCCGGTCACCTCCACCGTGGAGCCCTCCGCGACGTCCGGGGCCGTGTACCGGGCGCTGACCAGCAGGGGATCCGTTCCCGCCGGGCCCGTGAGCACGTAGGCGGAGCGGGAACGGACGAAGTCCCCGATCGTCCCGGTGAGCCGGACCTGCTGCCCGGCGTGGTCGGGCAGCTCCGCGACGAACTGCTCGTCGTACGGGCCGTCGTAGGCCAGGCCTCCCGTGGTCTCGGCGGCGCCGGCCGGGGACGGTGTCTCCTGCGCTCCGGGCGTCTCCTGCTGGGCCGGGGTGCCGCCGCCCGGCTCGGGCTCCTCGCCGCCGGTGCAGCCGGTCGCGGCCGCCAGTGTCAGCGCCGACGCGGCGACCAGTCGTCTCGTGCGGTGTGTCCTGTGAACGGGCATGGCAGTCCTCCTCGCTCGGGCGGGATCCCTCCGGCCGGGCAGGCACGGCGTCGCCCCGTCCGTTCCCATCCTCACCCACCGGCACCGGCCGGAGGAACCGCCGGCCGGGTCCGTGACCGGCCGGGCTCAGGGGGCGGTGCGGGACGGCGCCTCGGCCCGGGTCCGGTCGCCGCCGGGGCGGCGCAGCACGACCGGCAGCGCCGCGGCGGCCAGGAGCGCGAGCAGGGACAGGGGGATCCATGGTGTGCCGGGCCACCAGTGGTGGCGGGCGGTGAGCTCGAGCAGGATCCCGAGCCCGGCGTTGCCCACGAGCACGGCGACGCCGCCGCAGGTGGCGGCCAGCCCGTAGTAGGCGCCTCGTCCGGCGCGGGCCCCCGGGTCCGGGAGGAAGACCGGAATGAGGGACAGGATCGTGGGGGTGAGGAGCATGTGGCCCAGGATCAGCACCGCGACCGCGCCCATGACCGGCAGCACGGAGCTCTCCTGCGCACCCGGGGGCACCGAGGTGAGGGCGGCCACGGCGAACGCGGCGGCCACCACCAGGAAGCCGGCGGACAGGGCGCGCCCGGGCCCGAGCCGCCGGCCCAGCCCCGAGACCGGCAGCTGCAGGAGCAGGGTCAGCACCGAGGCCAGCAGGAACAGTGCCCCGAGCCAGGCAGGGTCGAGGCCGCGCCGGTCCAGCTCGACCGGGACGGTGAAGTAGAGCTGGTTGTAGGCCAGCATGTTCGTGCCCGCGAACAGGCAGAACAGGACGAAGCGCCGGTTGCGCAGGCATCCCAGGGCGGGCCCGGGGCCCCCCGCGCCCCGGGCCCGCGCGGCAGGTGCGGCGGGCAGGCGGAACCACAGCAGGACGGTCACGAGAGCGAACACCGCGATCCCGGCGCCCAGGGCCGCGTCGAACCCCCACCCCAGCAGGGCGGTGCCCAGCACGGGACCCAGCACCGCGCCCAGCTCGCCCGTGATCGCCAGCCACACGAACACCGACCGCCGGCCCGCGCCCCCGGCGCCGCCGGCCGGCGGCCGGTCGGCGTGGGAGAGCTGGGACTCCAGCGCGGGCGAGAACAGTGCGCCCCCGGCGCCGGTTAGGACCGCGCCGAGCAGGAAGAGGGGGAAGTCCGAGGCCGCCGCCAGGGTGGCGTAGCCCAGGATGCGCACCAGGCAGCCGGTGAGGATGGCCCGGCGGGGGCCCCAGCGGTCGGCCAGCAGACCGCCGAACAGGAACATGCCCTGCTGGCTGAAGGTGCGGGCCCCGAGCACCAGTCCGATCGCGGCGGCGTCCAGTCCGTACTCGGTGCCCATGGCGCCGGCGAGGAAGGGGATGACGGCGTAGAAGCCGATGTTGAAGACCAGCTGGGCCCCGAGCAGGGTGCGCGTCTCGGGCCGGTGGTCAGGCGGGGACATCGCGGTGCTCCGGCGGCAGGGTGTGGTGGTCCAGGATCGCGCACACCCGGGGCAGGGCCGCCGCCACCAGCTGCCGGCTGTGCTCGTGGCGCGGCGCGGCGAAGAACTCGCGGGTCGGCGCGAGCTCGACCAGGGTTCCGTGGTGGAGCACCGCGACCCGGTGGCTCATGTAGCGGATGACGCCCAGGTCGTGGGAGATCATGATCAGCGACAGTGCCCGGTCCCGGTGCAGCCGCAGCAGCAGGTCCAGGACGGTGCGCTGGGTCGCAGCGTCCAGGGCCGAGGTGGCCTCGTCGCAGATGAGCACGGTCGGTTCCAGCAGCAGGGCCCGGGCGATGGTGAGCCGCTGCAGCTGCCCGCCCGAGCACTGGCCGGGATACCGTTCCAGCAGCTCCGGGTCGAGCTCCACCTCGCGCACCGCGTCCAGGAGACGGGCCTCCCGCTCCTCCGCGGGGAGGTCCCGGTGCTGCCGCAGGGGGGCCTCCAGGCTGGTGCGCAGCCGCATGCGGGGGTCGAAGGAGTCGTGCGGTTCCTGGAAGACCAGCTGCACACCCGTGCGCACCGGACCGGCACTTCCCGGCGCTCCCGGGGCCCCGGTGACGCGTCCGGCGTCGGGGGCCTCCAGCCCGACGGCCAGGCGGGCCAGGGTGCTCTTCCCGGAGCCGGACTGGCCCAGGACCCCGAGGATCTCCCGGTCCCGCAGCTCGAGCGTGACCTGCTCCACGGCAGGGCGTCCGCGGCGCCGGCCCGTGCCGAAGGTCTTGGTGACCCGTTCCAGCGCCAGCGCCGCGCCCGTGCCCGCGGCGGGGGGCGGCGTGTCGGCGGGGGTGAGGGCCGCGGCCTCCAGCAGGGCCCGGGTGCACGCGCTGCGGGGACGGTTGAGCACGGTTCCGGCCGGGCCCGCCTCGACGACGCGCCCGGCGTCCAGCACCACCACGCGGTCCGCGTAGGCGGAGACGGTGGCCAGGTTGTGGCTGATGTAGAGCACTCCCAGCCCGCGGTCGCGACGCTCCCGGTCGATCAGCTCGAGGATCTGCCGCTCGAGGACCGTGTCCAGGGCGGAGGTCGGCTCGTCCGCGAGCAGCACCTCCGGCCGGCCGGCGAGGGCGAGGGCCACCATGGCCCGCTGGGCCATGCCCCCGGAGAGCTGGTGGGGGTGCGCGCTGGCGCAGGACTCCGGGTCCCGGAACCCCACCTCGGACAGGAGCTCGAGCGCCCGCTCCCGGGCCGCCCCGCCCCGGAGCCCGCCGTGCAGCCGCAGGGGTTCCCGCAGGTGGTGGAGGACCGTCCGGCGGGGATTGAACATCCGCTTGGGCTGCTGGTACAGCATGCCGATCCGCCCGCCGCGGACCCTGTCCAGCTCGGCCTCGCCCGCCCGGGCGAGGTCGGTCCCGCCCAGCCGGATCGATCCGGCGTCGAGCTGGACCTGCGGGGGCAGCAGGCCCAGGACGGACATGGCCGTCATCGTCTTGCCGCTGCCGGAGGCGCCGACCAGGGCCACGAACTCCCCCGGCGCCACCGCGAGGTCGACCCCGGACAGCACCGGCCGGGGGGCTCCGGAGGGCCCCCGCCGGCTGACGTGCAGCTGCTCGACGCTCAGCCCCTCAGGCATCCGGCACCGTCCGGGAGGGCGCGGAGGAGAGCACCATGCGGGTGCTCGTCGCCCGGGCCAGTCGCTGGCCGACGAGGGTGACGCACAGGGCGACGACGAAGACGACGAGCCCGGGGGCGAGGATCGTCAACGGGGACCGGGCCGCGTACGGCTGGGCGGCGGCCAGCATCGCCCCCCAGTCCGACTGCGGGGGCTGCACCCCCAGGCCCAGGTAGGACAGGGCCCCCACGGTGATCAGGAACTGCCCGAAGCGCAGTGTGGCCTGCCCGAGCAGCGGCCCCGCCAGGTGGGGAAGGACGTGGCGCAGCACGATGAAGGAGGGCGAGCAGCCGAGGACCCGGGCGGCCTCCACGAAGCCGCGCGCGGAGACGTCGTACGTCAGCGCCCGGGCCAGCCGGGCGAACGGTGTCCAGCCGGTCACGGTCAGGGCCAGCAGCAGGGACAGGTGCCCGGGACCGAGCACGGCCACCAGGAACAGGGCCACGACCATCTCCGGCAGGGCCAGCAGGACGTCGCTGGTCCGGGTGAACACCTCGTCCAGCCAGCCCCGGCGCCGGGCGCTGAGCACCCCGATGACGGTGCCCGTCACGGCGGTGAGCAGCGTGGCCAGCGCGGCGACGGTCAGGGAGAACCGCCCGCCGTCGAGCAGCCGGCTCAGCGTGTCCCGGCCCAGGTGGTCGGTGCCCAGCCAGTGGGCGGCGCTCGGCGGGGCCAGCCGGGCCGTGAGGTCCTGCGCGGCCGGCGGGTGGGGCGCGAGCCAGGGCGCGAGGGCCACGGCGAGCACGACGAGGACCAGGACCGCCGAGGCGGCCCACACGAGGGCGCGGCGCTCACGCACGGCGCCCCCTGACCCGGGGGTTGAGCAGGCCGTGGACCAGGTCGGCGGCGGTGGTCAGCGCGACGGCCAGGCCCACGACGACGACCACACCGCCCTGCGCCAGGGGGATGTCGCTGTTGCGCACCGCGTCGTAGAGCAGCCGTCCCATGCCGGGAATGGCGAAGACGACCTCCACGATGACGGATCCGCCCAGCAGCCCGGCGAACCAGACGGCCACCAGCGTGGTCAGGGGCAGCAGCCCGTTGGGGAGCACGTGCCGCCGGAGCGTCCGGAACCGTCCGAGGCCGCGGGCCCGGGCGGCGACGACGTGCTCGGCGCCCAGCGCGTCGAGGACTCCTTCGCGCACGGCGGAGGTGAAGTAGCTCGTCGGCCGCAGCGCGAGGACGGCCACCGGCAGGACCGCGGAGGAGGGCCCCGACCACCCGGCGGAGGGCAGCAGCGACAGGTTGAGGGCGAACACGAGCACGAGCACCGGGGCGAGCCAGTACTCCGGCACGGCGATGAACGCCTGGGTGACCGTGGTGATGATCCGGTCGGCGGCCCGGCCCTCCTGCAGCGCGGCGATGACGCCCAGGACCACCGAGACCGCCGCGGCCACCGCCAGGGTCATCACCACGAGGCTCAGTGTGATTCCCAGGGCGGGCAGCACCTGCTCGACCACCGGGGTGCGGCTCGCGTAGGACAGCCCCATGTCGCCGCCGAGCAGCCGGCCCAGCCACCGCAGGTACTGCACCATCAGGGGGTCCTGGAGTCCCAGGTCGGCCGCAAGGGCCTGGGCGACGGAGTCGTCGATCACCTCTCCGGCCACCCGGGACCGGATGATCTTGCGCACCGGGTCCCCCGGCGTCACGTAGGGGATGAGGAACACCACGAAGGACGCGAGCAGGACGGTGATCCCCAGGGTCGCCGCCCGCCGGGCGAGGAAGGCCGTCACGCGCGGTCCCGTCCTTCCGCTCGTCCCGGGGTCCTGGTGCTGCCGGCGGTGCTCACGAGGCGGGCTTGCTCGTCTCCGCGCGCAGCACGTACCGGGACAGCGGGTCCTGCCGGTGGTTCTGCAGATCGGCACGGACCGCGTCGACGGCCTGCTCGTTGACCAGCCACACGTTCACGGCCTGCTCCTCGAGGATCTCTCCGGCCCGGGCGTACAGCTCGTAGCGCTGCGCGGTGTCGGCGGTGCCGGCGGCCTCCTCCACGAGCCGGTCGTACTCCTCGTCGCAGAAGTGGCTGAGGTTGTACGTGCCCTCGCAGGTGTAGTCGGCGGTGAGGAAGCCGATGGGGTCGGCGATGTCGATCAGCCGGTTGCGCTGGCTCAGCACCATGTCGTAGTCCCCGGACAGCAGGTCCGGCTCCACGGCGGCGTACTCCTTGGTCGTGATGGTCACGGGGACCCCGACGCTCTTGAGGTTCTCCTGGATGACGGTGGCCACGTCGGCGAACTCGGCCCGCTCCACGATGGCGATGATCTCCAGCGGCCGCTCCGCGGTGTAGCCGGCGGCGGCCAGCAGCTCCTTCGCGGCGTCGACGTCCTGCTGCGGGGCCTCGGCGCCCTCGATCGCCCAGGGCTCGGAGGGCGCGAAGGGCCCGGTCGCCGGGAGGGCCGCCCCCTCGTAGACGCTGGCCGCCAGGGCGTCCAGGTCCAGGGCCGAGCGGACGGCCTTGCGGAAGTCGACGTCGTCGAACGGTGCCCGGCCGTTGTTCATGTACAGGGTCGCGGTGCGCGGGGACTCGGCCTGGAGCACCTCGACGGCGGGGTCGGCCTCCAGCGCGGCGACGTTGGCCGCCGGGATGGAGAGGGAGACGTCTGCCTCCCCCGTCTGGACCTGCGTGGCGCGGGTCGCCCCGTCGGTGATGAACCGGACCTCGGCGCCGGCCAGCTGGACCTCTCCGCCCCAGTAGTCCTCGTTGCGGTCCACGGTCAGGGACTGCTTGGGCTTCTCCGACACCGGGGTGAACGGCCCGGTGCAGTGCCCGAAGGGGTCCACCGACCCGCCCTCGAAGGCCGCCGGGGCCAGCACCCCGGTGTTGACGCTCGCCAGGCGGTACGGGACCAGCGGGCTCTCGGCCGGGGTGGTGATCCGCACGGTGCGCTCGTCGACGGCCTCCACGCCGCTGACCACGGCGGGGCTGAAGGCGCGGGCCGGGACCTCGGCGTCGAGGACGGCGCGCAGCGAGGTCACGACCGCGTCGGCGGTCAGCGCGGTGCCGTCCTGGAACTGCACGCCCTCCCGGAGGGTGAACTCCCACTCCAGGGGCGAGACCTGCTCCCACTCCGTGGCCAGCGCCGGCACGATCTCGCCCGCCGCCTCGTCGTAGCGGGTCAGGGTCTCGAGGCACCCCGACAGGGAGAGGATGTAGGCGGCGTCGCTCTCCAGCGCCCAGTCCGCGACCGGGGCGCGGAAGTTGTCCACCACGATCCGCTGATCGCGGTCGGCGGCCTGGGTGCTGCCACCTTCCTCGCCGCTGAAGCCGCAGCCCGACAGAGTGAGAAGAGCCACGAGCCCGACGGGCATCGCGGACCGGAGCGGAGAGCGCACGGGACCACCTCAGGTCGCCGCCCGGAGGCGGCAGAGAATAAGGACACGGAAGAGTTCGGTAAAACCCCCGGAGGCAGGTTAGGGGAACCTAACCGTCGGGTCCAGTCGGGCACGGGGCCCCGTCATGAAACAGCTCCGGTTTCACCGGCCGCCACGGATGTGCTATGGGCACCGGCGCGTCCGTGCTGACACCGCACCGGCGGCCTGGCACAGTGGGGCACGGACATCCCCCGACCGGACGACCCCGAGGAGCTCCATGACGCAGCAGGCCGAGACGCCCCGCACGACCACCGCCGGGGAGTGGTGGCGCTCCGCGGTGATCTACCAGATCTATCCCCGCTCCTTCAACGACGGCAACGGTGACGGCATGGGTGACCTCCCGGGCATCATCGACCGGCTGGACTACCTGGCGGACCTGGGCGTGGACGCCCTGTGGCTGTCCCCCTTCTACGTCTCCCCCCAGCACGACGCCGGCTACGACGTCTCCGACTACCGGGACATCGATCCCCGGTTCGGCACGCTCGAGGACTTCGACCGGATGCGCGCCCGGATGGCCGAGCTGGGCATGCGGCTCATCGTGGACCTCGTGCCCAACCACACCTCCAGCGAGCACGAGTGGTTCCGGGCGGCCGTGGCGGCCGGGCCCGGCAGCCCCGAGCGGGAGCGCTACATGTTCCGGGAGGGCCGGGGCGAGCACGGCGAGCTGCCGCCCAACAACTGGCGCTCCGTGTTCGGCGGTGAGGCGTGGACCCGGCTGCCGGACGGGCAGTGGTACCTGCACCTGTTCGACAGCACCCAGCCGGACCTCAACTGGGAGAACCCGGAGGTGTGGGAGGAGTTCCGCTCCGTGCTGCGCTTCTGGCTGGACCGCGGCGCGGACGGCTTCCGCGTGGACGTGGCCCACGGGCTGGTCAAGGCCGAGGGCCTGCCGGACTGGGACCACCAGGTGCACATGGTCGAGGGCGAGCACGACGCGCGGGAGCACGACGAGCCGGACACCCCCATGAGCACCGGCAGCCCCTACTTCGACCAGGACGGCGTGCACGAGGTCTACCGCGACTGGCACCGGGTGCTCGCCGAGTACGACGGCGACCGGATGATGGTGGCCGAGGCGTGGGTCGAGCCGGCCCACCGGCTGGCCATGTACGTGCGCTCCGACGAGATGCACCAGGCCTTCAACTTCGACTTCCTGGTGGCCGGATGGGACTGGGCGCGGCTCTCCCGGGCGATCGGGGACTCGCTGGCCGAGTCCGCGAAGGTCGGGGCGCCCACCACCTGGGTGCTCTCCAACCACGACACGGTCCGGCACGTCTCCCGCTTCGGGCTCTCGGACCCGGTCGCCTACCCCAAGGGGATCGACGCGGGGAGCGAGCAGCCGGACCACGACCAGGGCCTGGCCCGGGGCCGTGCCGCCGCCCTGGTGGAGCTCGCGCTGCCGGGCTCCGCCTACCTGTACCAGGGGGACGAGCTGGGCCTGCCCGACCACACGGGGCTGCCCGCGGAGCTGCGGCAGGACCCGGCGTTCGCCCGCACCGGGGGCGAGGAGATCGGCCGCGACGGCTGCCGCGTGCCGCTGCCCTGGGCCGCCGGGGAGCCCGGCCACGGCTTCGGCCCCGAGCCGTGGCTGCCGCAGCCGGAGGCCTTCGCGGAGCTGGCGGCGGACCGCCAGGTGGGCGTCCCGGGGTCCACGCACTCGCTGTACCGCGCCGCCATCGCCCTGCGCCGGGAGCTCGGCCTGGGCCGGGGCGCGTTCGCCTGGCACGAGGCGCACGACGCCGCGACGGGCCTGCTCGCCTTCGTGCGCACCACCGAGGCCGGGCAGCGGGTGCTGGTGGCGGCGAACTTGGGCGGGGCCCCGGTGCCGCTGCCCGCCGGAGAGCTGCTCGTGGCCAGCCGGGAGGACGCCGTGGCCGACGGCGCGCTGCGGCCCGAGCGGGCGGTGTGGGTGCGCCTGACGGCCTGACCCGGGGCGGGTCAGTGGCTGGTGCGGCCCCGGCCCGAGGCGAGCACGGGGGCGAGCAGCCGGTCGGCCAGCGCCCCGGTCAGCACCGAGTAGACCGCCTTGTGCAGGACGTCGACGGTCAGCTCCTGGACCGGCCAGGACGCCGGCGGGGCGCCCACCCCGGTCGCGTTCTCCACCGTCTGGTCGACGGCGAGCCGGACCACGGTGTGCCACGCGCTCGCGGACCCGCCGCGGATGCCCGTGACCGACCAGACGCCGCGCAGCGCACCCAGGGCGGCCCCGGTGCCGTAGTGCATCACGGAGTTCCAGCCCCGGGGCCGCTCGTCGTCGCCCGGGGGCCGCCCCAGCAGGGTCAGCAGGGCACGGCCGGGGACGTAGGAGTTCGGGCGCCGGGTGAGGGCCTGCTCGGCCTTCTCCCCCAGCACCATCCCGGCGGCGCCGACCACGCCCGCCGCGGCGCCGATTCCGGCCGCGCGCAGCAGCAGGTCCGGACGGGAGGCGGCGGTCATGCCCGGTCCTCCTCGTCCTCGAGGCCCTGTCGCGCCAGATCACGGTCCAGTTCGCCGCCCGGCTCGACGACCACGCCGTCCTCGCGCTGGTCCTCGACCGTTCCGCGCTCCGGTTCCCGCCCCGGTTGCTGCCCCGGTCCGTGCTCCCGCTGCTGCTCGCTCATGGTCGCTCCCTCCGTTCGGGCACCCGGCCCGGGCGGCCCGCGGCCAGTATAGGCAGGAAGCTGATCAGTCGGGCCGGTCAGTGGGCGGGGGCGGACTCGCCGCAGCGCCGCTGCAGCCAGTCGTCGACCGGGGCGAGCGTGCGCTGCAGGTCGGCGACCTCGACCGGCTGCAGCGAGTCGCCCGCGGCGCGCAGATCGGCCACGGCGGAGTCGAAGGCCGGCCGGAGGTCGGCGGGCATCCCGGGCGCGAGCTCCTGCACGGAGTCGGCCGCCCGGCCGGGGTCGAAGCCGGGGTGCGGCCCGTCGGTGGACAGCGGCACGAGCATCAGGGAGGTGTAGGCGCCGGCGACGTCGAAACAGGTCTCCGGGCCCGGGGACTCCTCGGTGGGGACCGGGGCGGGGGTGGTCGGTCCCGGGACCGACTCCAGGACGAACCCCTGCTGCTGCCCGGCGCCGCAGCCGGCCACGGCGAGCAGGCACAGCACGGCGGGAGCGAGCACTGCGCCGGGTGCGCTCGAGCGGCGGGGCGGGCGGGTCACGGCTCCAGGATACGGAGCGAACCTCGGTGCGGGCTGGCAGCCGGCAAGGACCCCGGACATGAGAAGAACCGCCGGTCCCCGTGGGGACCGGCGGTTCTTCCGCGGTGGCTCCGACCGGCGTCGATCCGGTGACCTTACGATTTTCAGTCGTACGCTCTACCAACTGAGCTACAGAGCCCCGGCACATCCGAGGCGGATATGCCGCGACGGCGTCGCACCCCGGAAAGACCTCTTCCGCTGTGAACGCCGCCTGAGCGACCCTGACGGGACTTGAACCCGCGACCTCCGCCGTGACAGGGCGGCACGCTAACCAACTGCGCTACAGGGCCTTGCTGTTTCCAACGAGGATTGATCTTACCAGCATTCCTCGCCGGTTGTGCAAATCGGTGGGAGGCCCACCTGCTTCGCGTACCCCCAACGGGATTCGAACCCGTGCCGCCGCCGTGAAAGGGCGGTGTCCTAGGCCGCTAGACGATGGGGGCCAGAACGCCCGCGCCGGCGGCCACGGCCTCGAGGACCGAGGACCCTGGCACGGGTGAAACCGAGTACAGCTTAGGGCTTCCCCCGGAATTCGCACAATTGCCGTCCGGGCCGGCACCCGGCGGCACCCGTGCGGCCGGCACCCCGTGCGCCCGGGCCGCGCGTGGGGTAGGAAAGGGGGCGTGATCGAGATGACCCGCCAGGAGTTCGACGGCGCCGTCGACGACGCCATCGACCTCATCCCGGACGAGCTCTTCCGGGCCATGGACAACGTGGTGATCCTCGTCGAGGAGGAACCGCCCGGGCACGCGCCGGACCTGCTCGGCCTCTACGAGGGCGTGCCCCTCACCGCCCGGGACGGCGGCTGGGGGGCCGGGTCCCTGCCGGACCGGATCTTCGTCTACCGCGGCCCGCTGCAGCGCATGTGCACCGAGCGGGAGGAGCTCGTGGAGGAGATCACGGTGACCGTCATCCACGAGGTCGCCCACCACTTCGGCATCGACGACGAGCGGCTGCACGAGCTGGGCTGGGGCTGACCCGGCCCGCTCAGGCGTCCCAGGGGCGGACGTCGTCGAGGTCGAAGTCCTTGCGGGTCTCGATCCGCTGGTCGTAGCGGTCCGGGACGATCAGCACCGGACCGGCCGCGTTGTGCAGCACCCCCTGCGAGGTGGAGCCCAGCAGCATGCCCGCGAAGCCGCCCCGGCCCCGGGTGCCGAGCACCACGAGGGAGTTCTTCCGGGTCTGCTCCACCAGGACCTGCACCGGTGGGCCGTCGGCCAGCTCGGAGCCGATCTCGAGGTCCGGGAACCAGCTCCTGAGCCAGGCCACCCCGCCGCCCAGGGCCCGGGCGACGTCGTCGTACATCACCTCGAAGTCCACGGCCGTGGGCATCCAGGCCAGCGCCCCGCTCACCGGCGGGAGCGCGCACACCACGGTCAGGGGGACCCCGAGCAGGTGGGCCTCCTCCGCGGCGTAGAGCATCGCCGCCCGGGCCTGCGTGGAGCCGTCCGAGCCGACGACCACGCGGTCCACGAGGGCCCGGTCGGTGGTGAGCTCCTCCGCGCCCAGGTGCTCCTGGGACCAGGGCAGGGGCACCACCCCGGTGGGGCACTTGGCGTGCGCCGGCACGGCCGTGGAGACGGTGCCCAGCAGCCGGCCCAGCAGCCCGCCCCGGCCGCGGGAGCCGAGGACCATCAGCTCGGCCGTGCGGCTGAGCTCGAGCAGGGCGCCGGAGGGGTCGCCCGTCTCGACCGTGGCGCGCAGCTCCACCCCCACGGGGCGGACCTGGTCCGCGGCGTGGTTCAGCAGCTCCTCGACGCCCTGGGTCAGGGCGGCCTCGTCCACGGTGGCGTAGCCGGTGTCGAACCCGGAGCCCGAGAACACGGGCATGCTGTAGGCGGTGACCAGCCGGACGGGCAGGCCGCGGCGGCGGGCCTCCCGCGCCGCCCAGCGCAGGGCGCCCAGGCTCTGCTCGGAGCCGTCGACGCCCACGACGACCTCGCCGGTCGCGTCCAGGGCGCGACCCTGCCCTCCGGCGGCCGGGGAGCGCCGGCGGACGGCCTCCTCCCCCAGGCTGGTGTCGCGGCGCTCCTCGCGCTCCGGGGACGGGTGGTCGGTCATGGTGCTGCCTCCTGTGCGCGGCCTCCGCCCGGACGGCTCCGTCGCGGCCCGGGACCTCGCCTCCGATGGTACGCGCGGACGCGCCGCGGTCGGCGCCCGCCGGCGGACGATCGGCGCCCGGGGTGAGAAGATGAGGGCGCACTGTGCACCCGCCTGCCAGGAAGGACGGTTCCGCCGATGAGCGAGGTCTCGTCGCCCGACACTCTGCCCGGGGAGACCGGGGCGACGGAGTGGGCCACGTGGGGCAGGACGCACGCCGTCACCCCTCAGCACGTCCTGCGCCCGGCCTCGGTGGCGGAGCTGGCCCAGGGCGTGGCGGCCGCCGCGCAGCGGGGCCTGGGCGTGCGCGCCGTGGGCTCCGGCTGCAGCTTCTCGGCGCTGCCCCTGGCGCCCGAGGTGATGGTCGAGCTCACCGGGCTGACCGGGCTCACGGCGGTGGACGCGGACCAGCACCGGGTCACGGTCCTGGCGGGCACCACGATCCGGGCCCTCAACAAGGAGCTGGACGCCCACGGGCTGGCGGTGACCAACCTGCCGGACAGCGACTGGCAGACGATCGCCGGCGCGGTCTCGACCGGCACCCACGGCACCGGCCTGGCCTTCGGCTCCCTCTCGGCCCAGGTGGTGGCCCTGACCCTGGTCACGGCCCGCGGCGAGCTGGTGGAGTGCTCCGCCGAACAGCGCCCCGAGCTGTTCCAGGCGGCGCGGGCCGGACTGGGCGCCCTGGGGATCCTCGCGAGCGTGACCCTGGCCTGCGAACCGGCCTTCCGGCTGCACGCCGCCGAGATCCGGGAGCCGCTCGGGCAGCTCGTGGACTCCGTGGGATCACGGATGGCCGGGTCGGACCACTTCGAGTTCTACTGGATGCCGGGCACGGCCACCGCCCAGACCCGCATCCTCACCCGGCTGCACAAGCTCCCGGACTCCTACACCCGGCCCGGCTCCCCCGTGGCGCGCACCGTGCGCCGGCTCGACGACGCCCTGCTGCGCAACACCCTCACCGCCGGGCTGAACCAGCTGGCCACGGCGCTGCCGCGCTCCACGCCCGGGCTCAACCGGGTCGACGCCCTCACGAACAGCCCGCGGCAGTACAGCGACCTCTCCTTCCGGGTGTTCACCGTCCCGCGCCGGGTCCGCTTCGTCTCCACCGAGTACGCGCTGCCCGTGGAGGAGCTGGGGGTCGCCTTCCGGGAGCTGCAGACGCTCGTCGAGCGCCGCGGCTATGCCTTCTCGCTGCCCGTGGACGTGCGCTGCTCCGCCGCCGAGGAGGCCTGGCTGGCGCCCGCCCACGGCCGCGACACCGCCTGGATCGCGCTGCGGCAGTACTGGCGGCGCTACGACCCGAAGGTCTTCGCCGCGGCGGAGGAGGTCTTCGTGGACCACGGCGGACGCCCGCACTGGGGCACCGTGCACACCCGGGACGCCGGGTACCTGCACGCGGTCTACCCGCGGTTCCAGGACTTCCTCGACGCCCGTGCCGCGGCGGATCCGGACGGGGTCTTCCTCAACGACCACGTCCGGGAGCTGCTGGGCCTCTGACCCGGTGGGGCGCCGCTCTGCCGGCGCCGGTCCCGGAGCGGCTGCTCCCGTCCCGGGAGCGCGAGGGGCCGCGTCCTGCCCGGCAGGACGCGGCCCCAGGGGTGCTGGGCTCCGGCTCAGACGGGCGAGGAGACCGGCTCGGGCACGCCCTCCCGGGAGACGCTGACCATCTCCTCGCGCTCGACCACCTTGACCCGCTCGCGCGGGTTGCCCTCGGCGTCGTGCGAGGACTGGCCCAGGCCCTGCTCGTACTCGTCCAGGGCCAGCCAGCCCTCCCACGTGGTGTACTCGACGCCCCGGGCCTCGAGCACCTCGTTCACGGACCCGGGGTCGGGGCGGGTGGCGCCGGGCAGCACGGGGCGGTCCTCCAGCAGGTGGGTGACCGTCTCGAGGGCGTCGGACTTGGTGGCGCCGATCAGCCCGACCGGGCCGCGCTTGATCCACCCGGTGGCGTAGAGACCGTGCAGCACCGTGCCGTTCTCGGCCAGGACGCGGCCCTCCGCGTTGGGGATCACGCCGCGGCCGTCGTCGAAGGGCAGCTCCGGCAGCCGGGAGCCCAGGTAGCCTACGGCGTGGTAGACGGCCTGCACCGGGTAGTCGACGTACTCGCCGGTCCCGGACACCGAGCCGTCCCCGTTGAGCCGGGTCCGCTCCATGCGCAGGCCGGTGACCCGGCCGTCCTCGCCGAGGACCTCGCGGGGGCTCTGCAGGAAGTGCAGGTGCAGGCGCCGGGAGGCGGTCTGCGGGGCGTCGTCGGCCCGCCACTTCTCGAGGGTCTTGACCATCACCTTGACCTGGTTGTTCTCGGCGATGGCCTGCTCGGAGCCCTCGTCGTAGTCGAAGTCCTCGTCGTAGACGACGATGTCGACGTCGCGCGACTTGGCGAGCTCGCGCAGCTCCAGCGGGGTGAACTTCACCTGGGCGGGGCCGCGGCG
The DNA here is from genome assembly GCF_001027955.1 of Kocuria sp. SM24M-10. NCBI lineage: Bacteria > Bacillati > Actinomycetota > Actinomycetes > Micrococcales > Micrococcaceae > Kocuria > Kocuria sp. SM24M-10. Next base: position 15,639 of record NZ_LDNX01000062.1, read on the forward strand.
GCCGAAGATGTGCACGTCCGTGACCGGGGAGGCCTTCAGGCCCTGGTAGACGTTGCCGGGGATCTCGGTGACGAGCATGTCGTCGGCGTGCTTGGAGAGCACCCGGGCGACGTCGAGGGCCACGTTGCCGTTGCCGATGACCGCGACCTCCTTCGCCTCGAGCGGCCAGGTGCGCGGGAAGTCCGGGTGCCCGTCGTACCAGGCGACGAACTCGGCGGCGCCGTGGACGCCCTCGAGGTCGTTGCCGGGGATGTTCAGCGGGGCGTCGTAGACGGCACCGGTCGCGAAGATCACCGCGTCATAGTGGGCGCCGAAGTCGGCGAGGGTCAGGTCCCGGCCGAACTCCACGTTGCCGAAGAAGCGGATGTCGCCGCGGCCCAGGATCGCGCGCAGCGCGGTGATGATGCCCTTGATCCGGGGGTGGTCGGGGGCCACCCCGTAGCGGATCAGCCCGAACGGGGTCGGGTAGCGGTCGAACAGGTCGATGCTGACCTCGAGCTCCCCGTTCTTCACGGGCTCGGACTTGGTGAGCATGTCCGCGGCGTAGATGCCGGCCGGGCCGGCGCCGATCACGGCGACGCGCAGGGGGCGGGTGGTGGTGTCAGCCACTGAGGTTCCTTTCGTTCGCGCGCACGGCGTGCACCGCGCGCGTCGTGGACCGGGTCCAAGTTTAGTGATGTCGTCCCGGGATCTCCCGGGTGAGGATGCTCACGACCGGTGGCCGAGCAGCCCCCGCCCGCGCAGCAGCCGGCGTTCCACGGGGTTGAAGAACAGCAGCTCCACGAGGATGCCGACGGCGAGGATCGACAGGACCGCGACCATCACCACCGCCATGTTGGAGACCGTCCGGCCCTGCTCCAGCAGGGAGCCCAGGCCGAAGCCGATGGAGCCACCGATCGCGATGAGCTCGGCGCCCATGAGCGAGCGCCATGAGAACGCCCAGCCCTGCTTGAGCCCGGCGACGTAGCCGGGCAGGGCCGCGGGGAGCACCACCTTGCTGGCCATGGTCCAGCCGCGGGCCCCGAGCACGTGGCCGGCCCGGCGCAGCTGGGGCGGGATCTGGTCCACCCCCGCGAGCATGCCGTTGACGATCGACGGGATGGCCCCCATGAGCACCACGAAGTACACGGTGGCGTCGGAGAGGCCGAACCAGATGATCGCGGCGGGCACCCAGGCGATGGAGGGCAGCACCTGCAGGCCCGAGATGATGGGGCCCACGGCGTCGCGGAGGGCGCGCCGCTGGGCGATCAACAGCCCCAGCGGCGTGGCCACCGCCGCAGCCACCAGGAAGCCGCTGATCCCCCGCCACAGGCTCGTGCCGAGGGCGCCCAGGACGGTGCCGTCGGTGAGGAGTTCCGCGAACTGCCGCCCGACGTCCAGCGGCCCCGGCATGACGTCGGGCCGGGGGCCGAGGAGGGCGACGAGCAGCTGCCACAGCAGCAGGCCGGCCACCAGGGCGACCATCGGCGGGGCCACCTTGGTGCGGAACACCTCCCCGGCCGAGGTCCTGCGCGTGCGCTCGGTCTGCAGCGCGTCCAGGCCGGCGAGCTCCTCGCCGGCGGCGTCCTGCTCGGCGGGCGGCACCGGGAGCGGCCCGGAGGCCGTCCGCTCCGCCGCCCGGGGTGCGCGGGGCGCGGCCGGCGGCGCGGCCGGGACCTGGGGCAGGGCGGTGTCATTTCGCATGGCGGCTGATCTCCTCACGCAGTCGTGCGGTGATGGTGCGGGTCAGCTCGGCGAGGGTGTCGTCGAGTGACTGGGCGCTGCCCTCGAAACCGTAGGACTCGGGGTCCTTCCACGGCCGGGTGTCCCACTCCTGGACCACCTGCCCGGGGCGGGAGGACATGAGCAGGACCCGCTGGCCCAGCCGCACGGCCTCGCCGACGTTGTGGGTGATGAACACGATCGTCCGTCCCGTGGCGCGCCAGACGCGCAGCAGCTCCTCGTGCAGCAGGTCCCGGGTGATGGCGTCCAGCGCGGAGAACGGCTCGTCCATGAGCAGGACCTCCCGCTCCTGGGCCAGGGCCCGGGCCAGGGCCACGCGCTGGCGCATCCCGCCGGAGAGCTCGTGCGGACGCTTGTCCGCCGCGTGCGGCAGCCGGACCAGCTCGAGCAGCTCCTCGGCCCGCTCCCGCCGCTGCGCGGCGGGGACGCCGCGCAGCTCCAGGGCGAGCTCCACGTTGCGCCGTGCGGTGAGCCAGGGGAACAGGGCGGCGTCCTGGAACATCAGGGCCGCTCCCTCCGCGGGGACGGTCACCGACCCGGCGGTCGGCTCCTCGAGCCCGGCCACGATGTTCAGCAGCGTCGACTTGCCGCAGCCCGAGGCGCCGAGCAGCGCGACGAACTGCCCACGCTCCACGTCGAGGTCCACGTCCTGCAGGACCGGGCCGTCCTCGGCGGAGAAGGTCTTCCCGAGTCCCTGCAGCCGGATCGCGGTGGTGGTCGTGGTGCTCATGGGCCCTCCTCCGAGCCGGCGCGGACGCGGTCGAGGACCGTGGTGTCCACGAGGCCGTCCAGCGAGGCCTCGTCCGTGGTCCCCGCCGCCACGCCGTCGGCCAGCAGCTGCGGGTAGGTGTCCGCGAGGGGGTCCGTGGTCCACTCGATCGCCTCGAGGGCGCCCGCGATCGTCTCGTCGGGGAGGGTCTCGGTCTGGGCGCGCTCCAGGCCCCGGTTCAGGGTCGAGGCCAGCAGCGCGGGGTCGTCCTCGTGCTCGTCCAGCCAGTCCACGGACCGCTGCAGGCCCCGCACGAGTCCTTCGACCGTCTCCGGATGGCGCTCGAGGTAGTCCTTGCGCACCACCAGCACGGTCGTGGGATAGCGCCCGTCCGCCCAGAGGTCGCGCTCGTCCACGAGGACCCGGGCGCCGTCCTGCACCGCGCGGGTGGCCCACGGCTGGGGCAGCCAGGCCCCGTCCACGCGTCCCTGCCGCAGCATGGAGATGGTCTGGCCGTTGGCCATCGGGGTGATGGCGACCGCGCGCTGACCGTCGCCGTCCACCTCGTAGCCCTGCTCGGTGAGCCAGGTCCGCAGGGCCACGTCCTGGGTCCCCCCGAACTCGGGGCTCGCGACGGTGCGCCCGGCCAGGTCCTCGGCGTCCGTGACGCCCGGGCCCACCACGAACTGCGCCCCGCCGGACGCCGCGCCCGCGACCACGGCGAGCGAGCGGCCCTGGGAGCGGACGAAGGAGTTGATCGCCGGGTTGGGGCCCACGAAGGCGGCGTCGATCGACCCGGCGTTCATGGCCTCCACCGCGGTGGGGCCGCTGTTGAAGACCTGGGTGGACAGGGTCGTGTCCCCCAGCTCCTCCGCGAAGTGCCCGTTCTCGAGGCCGACGAGGGCCGGTCCGTGCGTCAGGTTGCCGAAGTAGCCCAGACGCAGCTCGGCCGCGTCGGAGGTCTCGACCGCGGTCTGCTCCCAGGCCGCCAGCGTCCCGTTGGCGCGCAGCACGGTGGCGGCGACCGTCAGGGCGGTCAGGAGCGCGAGCGCGGTCAGCACCAGCGGCCAGCCCGGACGGCGGCCGGCGGCGGGGCGCCCGCCGTCGCCGGCCGTCACCGTGGTGAGGGCCGGCGGCTGCTGCCGGTCCACCTAGGCGTCCCGGACGAGTCCGGCGGCGAGCGTGTTGCCGGTGGCGGGGTCGACGAGCAGGAAGGCGCCGGTGCGCCGCAGCCGGTCGTACGGGTCGACGGGCAACGGGGAGGCCAGCCGGAGCCGGACCCGTCCGATGTCGTTGAGCTCCAGGGTCGCCGCGTCGCGCAGCACCAGCTCCTCGAGGTCCAGGCGCCCCTCGAGGTCCTGGACCATGGCCTGGACCGTGGCGGCGCCGTGCTTGACGAGCACGCGGGCGCGCGGCTGCAGGGGCCGCTCGCCGAGCCAGGCCACCGAGGCGGTCAGGTCCCGGCTGGGCTCCGGCAGCTCGTCGTCGGCGCTCGCGAGGAGGTCGCCGCGGGCGATGTCGATGTCGTCGGCCAGCCGCAGCGTCACGGACAGCGGGGCGGCGGCCTCCGGCAGCTGCTCCCCGGGCAGGGGCGCGCCCGGGGCCGGAGCGGTGCCGGCCACGTCGATGCCGGTGACCGTGGTGCGCCGGCCGGCGGGCAGGACCACCACCTCGTCGCCGACCGCGACCGTGCCGGAGGCGATCTGCCCGGCGTAGCCGCGGTAGTCGCGCAGCGCCTCGGCGTCCGCGCCCGGCGCCGTGCCGCCCTGCGGGCGGATGACGTACTGGACGGGGAGGCGGAAGGGGCGGGAGGTGCCGCGCCCGGACTCGTCGACCGTGGGCAGCTCCTCGAGCACGCGCAGCAGCGGGCGCCCGGTGTACCAGGGGGTGCGCGCGGAGGCCTCCACCACGTTGTCGCCCTCGAGGGCGGAGACGGGCACCACGTGCACGTCCTCGATGCCCAGCCGGGCGGCGACGCCGGTGGCGTCGGCGGAGACCCGGTCGAAGACCTCCCGGTCGTAGTCGACCAGGTCGATCTTGTTCACGGCGATCACCACGTGCGGGACGCGCAGCAGCGAGACCACGGCCAGGTGCCGGCGGGTCTGCTCGACCACCCCGTGCCGGGCGTCCACGAGCAGCACGACGGCGTCGGCCGTCGAGGCGCCCGTGACCGTGTTCTTCGTGTACTGCACGTGGCCGGGGCAGTCGGCGAGGATGAAGGAGCGGCGGTCGGTGGCGAAGTAGCGGTAGGCCACGTCGATCGTGATGCCCTGCTCCCGCTCGGCGCGCAGGCCGTCGGTCAGCAGGGCGAGGTCGAGCCGGCCCGTGCCGCCGCCGAAGCCGCGCTCGGCCGAGGTGCGGCCCACGGCCTCGAGCTGGTCGGCGAGGATCGCCTTCGCGTCGTGCAGCAGCCGGCCCACCAGGGTGGACTTGCCGTCGTCGACGGACCCGGCGGTCGCGAAGCGGAACAGCGAGCCGGGGTCGATGGTCGGGACCTGCTCGGCGGGGACCTGCGGGGTCACGGTGCTGGGGGAAGTCATGTCTAGAAGTACCCGTCCTTCTTGCGGTCCTCCATGGCGGCCTCGGAGATCCTGTCGTCCGCGCGGGTGGCCCCGCGCTCGGTCAGCGTGGACACGGCGACCTCGGCCACCACGTCGGCCACGGTGCCCGCGGCGGAGAGCACCGCCCCGGTGCAGGACATGTCCCCCACGGTGCGGTAGCGCACGCTGCGCCGCTCGACCGGCTCGGCGGCCGAGGGGGCGGAGAACTCGCCCACGGCCATCCACATCCCGTCGCGGCGGAACACGTCGCGCTCGTGGGCGTAGTAGATCGGCGGCAGCTCGATGTTCTCCCGCTCGATGTAGCGCCAGATGTCCAGCTCGGTCCAGTTGCTGATGGGGAACGCCCGGACGTGCTGACCGGCGGTGTGCCGGCCGTTGTAGAGGTTCCACAGCTCGGGCCGCTGGTTGCGCGGGTCCCACTGGCCGAACTCGTCGCGCAGGGACAGGATCCGCTCCTTGGCCCGGGCCTTGTCCTCGTCGCGGCGGCCGCCGCCGAACACGGCGTCGAACCGGTTGTCGGCGATCGCGTCCAGCAGCGGGACGGTCTGCAGCGGGTTGCGGGTGCCGTCGGCGCGCTCGAGCAGCCGGCCGTCGTCGATGTAGTCCTGCACGGACGCCACGACCAGGCGGATGCCCAGCCGCTCCACGGTGCGGTCCCGGAAGTCGAGGACCTCGGGGAAGTTGTGCCCGGTGTCCACGTGCAGCACGGGGAAGGGGATCCGGCCCGGCCAGAAGGCCTTGGCGGCCAGGTGCAGCATGACCACCGAGTCCTTCCCGCCGGAGAACAGCATGGCGGGGCGGTCGAACTCGGCCACGACCTCGCGCAGGATGTGGATGGACTCGGCCTCGAGCGCGTCGAGGCTGCTGTGCACGCCGGCCTCCGCGGGGGCCGGGGCGGTGCTGGGGGTGGTCACGTTCGCCTCCGTCGTCGTGGGTGCGCTCACAGGTGGATCCCGCACTCGATCTTGTCCTGGCCGGACCAGCGGCCCGCGCGCGGGTCCTCGCCCGGGGCGGTGGGCCGGGTGCAGGGGGCGCAGCCGATCGAGAGGTAGCCCTCCCCCATCAGCGGGTTCGTCGGGATCCCGCGGTCCTGCGACCACTGGACCAGCTCGTCGAGGCTCCAGCGGACCATCGGGTTGACCTTGACGAGCTTGTGCGTCTCGTCGAAGGTCACCATGGGCGCGTTGGTGCGGGTCCAGGACTCGTCGCGGCGCACGCCGGTGAACCAGACCTCGTAGCCCTCGAGGGACTTCTTGAGCGGAGCCACCTTGCGGATCGCGCAGCACAGGCCGGGGTCGCGGGCGAAGAGGTCCTTGCCGTGCTTCTCGTCCTGCTCGGCCACGGTGAGCTCCGGCAGGGCGTCGACCACGGTGATGTCGAGCATGTGCGCCACGGCGTCCCGGGTGCCGATGGTCTCCGGGAAGTGGTAGCCGGTCTCCAGGAAGAGCACGTCCACCCCCGGCAGCTGCTCGGCGACGAGGGCCGGCAGCACGGCGTCGGCCATCGAGCAGGCCACGGTGACGTTGCGCAGGTCGAAGTTCTCCGCGACCCAGCGGATCGCCTCCTCCGTGGACGCCTCGCCGGCGGCGGGCACACGGCCCTCGGCGTCCAGCTCGGCGTGCAGCGCGGCGGCGCCGGCCGCCGCGAGCTCGCGCAGCTGCTGCTCGTCGCGCAGCGCGGGGCGGGTGCCCCTGTCGGTGCTGGTCATGCGAGTTCACTCTCCTCGACCCGGTGGGTCCACTCGGCGAAGGTCTCGTTCCCGGTGCGCTGGGCCAGGAAGCGCCGGACCAGCTTCTCGACGTAGTCGGCGAGGTCGTCCTGGAACACCTTCAGGCCGCGCACGGTGCGCCCCAGTCCGGCCTCGGCCCGGTCGTCGGCGGCGAGCCCGCCGCCCAGGTGCACCTGGTAGCCGGGCTTCTGCCCGCCGTCCTCGGTGGGCAGCAGCTGGCCCTTGAGCCCGATGTCCGCGGTCTGGATCCGGGCGCACGAGTTGGGGCAGCCGTTGACGTGCATCGAGATGGGGTGGGGCAGCTCCACGCCGTCGAGCCGCCGCTCGAGCTCGTCGATGGTGTCCGAGGCGGTCTGCTTCGTCTCGACGATCGCGAGCTTGCAGTACTCGATGCCGGTGCACGCCACCGTGGAGCGGCGGAACGCGGAGGGCCGCGCCTGCAGGTCCAGGGCGTCGAGGTCGGCGACCACGCTCTCCACGTCGGCCTCCTCGATGTCGAGCAGCACGAGCTTCTGGTGCGGGGTGGTGCGCAGCCGGTCGGAGCCGTACTTGGCCATCACGTCGGCCAGGGCCAGCAGCTTCGCCCCGGAGACGCGGCCCACGCGCGGGGCCACCCCGATGTAGAACCGGCCGTCCTTCTGCCGGTGCACGCCGATGTGGTCGCCCGGCACGGCGGCCTTCTCCGGCGCCGGGCCGTCCGCGAGCTCGTAGCCGAGGTACTCGTCCTGGAGCACCTGGCGGAACTTCTCGGTCCCCCAGTCCTGGACCAGGAACTTCAGCCGGGCGCGGTTGCGCAGCCGCCGGTAGCCGTAGTCGCGGAAGATGCTCGTGACGCCCTTCCAGACCTCCGGGGCCTGCTCCTCGGTCACGAAGGCGCCCAGGCGCTTGCCGAGGAACGGCACCACGGACAGCGCCCCGCCGACCCACAGGTCGTAGCCGGGGCCGAGCTCGGGGTGGACCACGCCCACGAGGGCGCAGTCGTTGATCTCGTGCACCACGTCCAGGGACGGGTGGCCGGTGATCGCGGTCTTGTACTTGCGCGGCAGGTTGGAGAACTCCGGGGAGCCGATCCAGGTGGACTTGATCCGCTCGATCACCGGAGTGGGGTCGATGATCTCGTCCGCGGCGATCCCGGCCAGCGGGGAGCCCAGGATCACGCGCGGGACGTCCCCGCAGGCCTCTGTCGTGTCCAGGCCCGCGTCCTCGAGCCGGCGCCAGATCTCCGGGACGTCCTCCACGCGGATCCAGTGGTACTGGATGTTCTGCCGGTCCGTGATGTCGGCCGAGTCCCGGGCGAAGTCCGCCGAGATCTGCCCGAGCACGCGCAGCTGCTCGCGGGTCAGCGCCCCGCCGTCGAGCCGGACGCGCATCATGAAGTACTTGTCCTCGATCTCGGCGTCGGACAGGGACCCCGTCCGGCCGCCGTCGATGCCCGGCCGGCGCTGGGTGTAGAGCCCCCACCAGCGGAACCGCCCGTGCAGGTCCTGGGGGTCGATCGAGTCGAAGCCCTCCCGGGAGTAGACCTCCTCGATCCGGGTGCGCACGTTGAGCCCGTCGTCGGCCTGCTTGAAGACCTCGTTCGGGTTCAGGGGGTCCCGGCCGTCGACCTTCCACTGCCCCTCGGGCTTCGGCTTCCGGGCGGCACGGGGCGCGCGCGTCGTCTGTGTCATGGCGTCGATTCTTCGCGGCTTGCCCCGGACAGTCACGCCGGTCGTCACAAACCGCCATGAACCGACCCGACGTGACACAGGGCTGGACACCGACGCCCGCATGTGCAAGACGGCGAGTCGTGCCGGGCCCGGCCGGGCGGACCCGGCACGGGCGCCCTCAGGCGGTGGACCCGCCCCCGGTCAGCCGCGCCGCGGCGTCGTCGATGTGCTCGGCGTCCACCAGGATGTCGTAGGCGTCCGCCTCGAGGCCCTGGACGCTGCGGAAGTCACGGCGCCCGCCGGTGGCCGCGTGGCCCACGAGGCCGAAGACCAGGCCCCAGACGGCACCCAGCGCCACGCCCCACAGCACCACGGACAGCCAGCCGCCCACGGTGAACAGGCCGAGGAGCAGCCCCACGAACAGGCCGAGCCACGCGCCGGTGGCCATGCCGTAGAGCGCGGCCTTCCCGTTGGTCATCCGCCCCGTGACCTGCTCGACCGAGCGCAGCCCGGTGCCGACCACGCGCACGTGCTCCACGGGGAACCCCTCGTCGGAGAGGGCGTCGACGATCTGCTGCGCCTCGGCGTAGGTGGGCACGGTCCGCAGCACCCGGTAGTTGCCGGAGGAGGTGGGAGGAATCCGTGAGGGCTGGGTCATGGCTGCTGCGCTCCTGTTCCGTGGTGCTGGGGTGGGCTCCGGTGCCGCGCTCGCGGTGCGACCGCCGTCCGGTCCAACGGGATCCGGCGCGCCCCTGTTCCGCCCGGCGCCGGACGGCCTCGTCCATGACCGGGCGCTCACCGCGACACCACCGGGCGGGACCGGTAATGTTCCCCCGGTGGTACGCGGATCCGGGGCCGCTCCGGGGCCGCCGCCGTCGAGCCCGCCCTGTCCCGTCGAGTGCCCTTAGGACCACCATGGCATCCTCCGCCTCCGTTCCCACGGAGACCCCTTCCCGTCCACCGCGCAACGGCCTGGACCGCTTCTTCAGGATCAGCGAGCGCGGCTCCTCCGTGACGAGCGAGGTCCGCGGCGGCGTGGCCACGTTCATCGCGATGAGCTACATCGTGGTCCTCAACCCGCTGATCCTCGGCTACGGCCCGGACGGCGCGGGGAACACCCTCGGTGCCGAGCGGGTCGCGGCCGTCACCGCGCTCGTGGCCGGCGTGATGACCATCCTGATGGGGCTCGTGGCCCGCTCGCCGTTCGCGATCGCCACCGGCCTGGGGGTGAACGCGTTCCTCGCGGTGACGATCGTGACCACCCCCGAGCTCACCTGGCCGCAGGTGATGGGCCTGGTCGTGTGGGCCGGGGTGGTCATGTTCGTCCTGGTGCTCACCGGCTTCCGCACCGCGGTGTTCAACGCCGTGCCGCCGTCGCTGAAGACCGCGATCGTCGTGGGCATCGGGCTGTTCATCGCCCTGATCGGCTTCGTGAACGCCGGCTTCGTGCGCCGCATCCCGGACGCCGCCGGCACCACCGTGCCCGTGCAGCTCGGCGACGGCGGGACGCTGCTGGGCTGGCCCATGCTCACCTTCGTCGTCGGCCTGCTGCTGACCCTGGCCCTCATGGTGCGCAACGTCCGAGGCGCGATCCTGATCGCGGTGGTCCTCACCACGGTCCTCGCCCACGTCCTGGAGGCGGTCTTCCCGTCCGGCTCGTCGGTGGAGAACCCCACCGGGTGGTCCCTCGTGGTGCCCTCGGCCCCCACCTCCTTCGTCGCCCTCCCGGACCTCTCCCTCGTGGGCGCGGTCGCCCCGCTGGAGGCGTTCCGGAGCCTGGGCGCCCTCGCGGCGCTGCTGCTGGTCTTCACGATCCTGCTCTCGATCTTCTTCGACGCGATGGGCACCATGGTGGGGCTCTCCCAGCAGGCCGGCCTGGTGGGCCGCAACGGGCAGATCGAGAACGTGGACCGGGTCCTGCTCGTGGACGCCGCCGGCGCGATCGCGGGCGGCGCGGGCTCCGTGTCCTCCAACCAGATCTTCGTGGAGTCCTCCACCGGCATCGCCGACGGCGCCCGCACCGGCCTGGCCAACGTGGTCACCGGCGCGCTGTTCCTGCTCGCGATGTTCGTCACGCCCCTGGTCAACGTGGTGCCGTTCGAGGCCGTCGCCCCGGCCATGGTCGTGGTCGGCTTCCTCATGGCCAAGCAGGTGGTGCGGATCGAGTGGGAGGACTGGGGCCTGGCCGTGCCGTCCTTCCTGACCTTCGCCGTGATGCCCTTCACGTACTCGATCGCCGACGGCATCGGGGCCGGCTTCGTCTCCTACGTCTTCATCCGCCTCGTGCAGGGCCGTGCCCGGGAGGTCCACCCGCTGATGTACGTGGTGGCCGCGGCCTTCGTGGTGTTCTTCGGCAAGGGCGTGGTGGAGGGCTGGCTCGCCTGACCGGCTGTTCCCGCCCCCGCGAGGTTGCGGCTCACGGCCACCGAGCCGCTTCCGGTGGCCGTGAGCCGCAACCCCGCGGGAGGATGGGGGAATGATCGACGACGACGCCCGCTGCCCCTGCGGCACCGGTGAGAGCTACGGCGCGTGCTGCGGGCGCTTCCACCGCGGCCGCAGCGCGCCGACCGCCGAGCTGCTGATGCGCTCCCGGTACAGCGCCTTCGCCGCCGGGGACGAGGAGTACCTGCTGGCCACCTGGCACCCCGGCACGCGTCCCGCCTCCGTGGCGCTGGACCCGCAGCTGCGCTGGTACCGGCTGGACGTGCACGCCGCCGACGGCGGCGGACCCTTCGAGAGCGAGGGCCGGGTGGAGTTCAGCGCCCACTGGCGCGACGGCTCCGGGGCGCGCGGCCGGCAGCGGGAGCGCTCCCGGTTCGTGCGCGAGGACGGCCGCTGGTTCTACGTGGACGGCACCCCCGCCTGAGCCGGCCGGCTCAGGCGTCCTCGAGGTCCGCCAGCACGCAGAACTCGTTGCCCTCCGGGTCGGCCAGCACCACCCACGTGACCTCGGGCCCCTGCCCCACGTCCACCCGGCGCGCGCCGAGGGACTCCAGGCGGGCCACTTCCCCGTCCTGGTCGGTGTCCGCCGCCCGGAGGTCGAGGTGCATCCGGTTCTTGGCGGTCCTCGGCTCCGGGACGAGCAGGAAGTCCAGGTGCGGGCCCGGGCCCGCGGCGGGTGCGATGCCCACGTAGCCCTCGGCCTCGCCGTGGACGGTGTAGCCCAGGGCCGCGCACCAGAAGCGGGCCAGGGCCGCGGGGTCGCGGCAGTCGACGACGACGGAGGACAGGGTGCTGGTCATGGGGCCAGCCTAGGCCCGGCGCCGCCGCCGGGAAAGGCGCTGCAGGAGCGGGCGGGCGCGCTGGAGGACGGACCAGTACGTGCCCGGGAACAGCCGCGCCGCCAGGTCCGGCAGCACCGCGCTGGGGGCCACCAGCAGCCGGCCCCGGCGCCGCTCCACCGCCTCCAGGATGTCCGCGGCCGCCCGCTCGGCGGGGTAGCTCAGCAGCGCGGCGAAGCTCTCACGACCGGCCGCGGCCTCCTCGGCCGGCGCGCCGGCCGGGGTGCGGGCGGACTCGGCGATCCGGGTCCGGACCCCGCCGGGGTGGACCACGGTGACGCCCACCCGCCCGGCCAGCTCGTGGCGCAGGCCCTCCGTGAACCCGCGCACGGCGTACTTGCTGGCGGCGTAGGCCACCTGCCCGGGCGGGGCGATGAGCCCGAACAGGCTCGAGAGGTTGACCAGGTGGCTGCCGGGAGTGGCGAGCAGGGCCGGCAGCAGCCGCCGGGTGAGGATGACCGGGGCCCGGAAGTTGATGTCCATGAGCCAGTCGAACTCCTCGGCGGAGACCTGCTCGAAGGTGCCGCCGAGGGCCACGCCGGCGTTGTTCACCAGCAGGTCGATGCGCGGGTGCTCGGCGAGGATCCGGTCGGTGACGGCGGGCAGCGCGGAGAGCTCGGCGAGGTCCGCCACGACGGTGCGCACCCGCACCTCCGGGTGCCGCCGGCGGATCGTGCCGGCGACGCCCTCGAGCCCGGGCTCGTCCCGGTCGACGAGCACCAGGTGGGCGCCGCGGGCGGCGAGGCCGTGGGCCAGCTGCTCGCCGATGCCGCCGGCGGCGCCGGTGAGCACCGCGGTGGCGCCGGAGAAGCGGAAGGGGGCGGAGGGGGACACGGGCTGCTCCTGGGACGAGGAAACGGGACGCGGAAACGGGAACGAGGACGCGGGACAGGGTCCGGGCGACGGGCTCGGGGTCCAGTGTGGGGCGCTCCCGCCGAGGCGGGCTTGACCGGTCACGACAGTAAGTTGACCGCACGCGACACGATCAGCTCGTGCGCGTCACCCCGCGGCGCACGTCCCGCGGCGGGGCGCCCCACCAGCGGCGGGCGCACCGGGTCAGCGCCGAGGACTCGGACAGGCCCACCAGCCCGGCGATCTGGCTCAGCGGGACCTCGGTGGTGGTGAGCCAGCGCAGGGCCGCGCTGCGCCGGGCCTCGTCCAGGATCGCGCCGAAGGTGGTGTCCTCCTCGGCCAGCCGGCGCTGGAGGGTGCGGGGATGCAGGTCCAGGACGCGGGCCACCGCCTCCAGCTCCGGGTCGGCGGTGCCCAGCAGCTGCACCAGCACCCCGCGCACCCGCGGCGCCCACGCCGAGCCCGCACCCGGGATCTGGGCGTCGAGGAAGGCCAGCGCCACCTGCCGCACGCCGGCGTCCCCGTGCAGCGGCCGGGCGAGCGTGCTCGTGGGGATCCGCAGCAGGACCTCGGGCCGGCCCGGGCGCACCGGCACGCCGAAGAACTCCTCGTAGACCCGCAGCGGCGCGGCGGGGCGGTGGTCCAGGTCGACCGTGCGCAGCCCGTAGCGGCCGCCGACCAGCGAGGTGAGGGCCCGGTGCAGCAGCCCCAGCCCGAGGTCGGTGCCCTGCGGGCTGCCGTGCCCGCCCCGGGCCGCCGGGGCGTGCCCGACGTAGCGCACGGCCGTCACCCCCCGGGCGCCGTAGGGGTCCTCGACCAGCGCCAGCTCGAGGGAGGGCGCGTGCACGAAGAGGTAGCGGGACGCGCACTCCAGGGCGTCGCGCACCGTCTCGGAGTGGCGGGCGGCGAGCGCCAGCGGGCCGAGCACGCCCGGGTCCTGGCGGGCGGCGACCCGCAGCCCCAGGTCGGGGCAGGCCAGCTCCCGGGCGGCGGCCTCCAGCACCCGCCCGACGGCCCGCTCCGGGACCAGGAGGTCGTCGGTGTCCAGGGCGGCACGAGGCAGGCCGGCGGCGTCGGCGAGCGCCTCGGCGTCGCCCCCGAGCTCGGCCACCGCGGCGCGGAAGCCGCGCAGCCCCGCGGAACGGATGACGGACATGTCGCCCAGGGTCAAGCAATCGTCGTGCAGCGTCAAGTGCTGCCGGGCGCCGCGGGGGATCCTGGACCCATGTCAGCCACTTTCCCCACCCCCGAGAACCCCGCCGGGGCGGAGCACCGCGACGTCGTGGTCGTCGGCGCGGGCCTGTCCGGCATCGGCGCGGCCTACCGCCTGCAGACCGAGTGCCCCGGCCTGTCCTACGCCGTCCTGGAGGCGCGCGACGGGATGGGCGGGACCTGGGACCTCTTCCGCTACCCCGGCGTCCGCTCGGACTCCGACATGTTCACCCTGGGCTACTCCTTCAAGCCCTGGCGGGACCCGCAGTCCATCGCCGACGGCCCCTCGATCCTCGCCTACATCCGCGAGACGGCCGAGGAGTTCGGCATCGACCGGCACATCCGCTACCGCACCAAGGTGGTCTCGGCCGACTGGTCCTCCGCGGATGCCCGGTGGACGCTGGGCCTCCAGGAGCGCGACGACGAGGGCGGGCTCCGGCGGCGCACGATGACGTGCTCCTTCCTGTACTCCTGCGCCGGGTACTACGACTACGAGCGGGGGCACGACCCCGTCCTGCCCGGGATCGAGGAGTTCGGGGGCCGGGTGGTGCACCCGCAGTTCTGGCCCGAGGAGCTGGACTGGAGCGGGCAGCGGGTGGTGGTGATCGGCAGCGGCGCCACAGCGGTGACCCTGGTGCCGGCGATGGCCGCGGACGCGGCGAGCGTGACGATGCTGCAGCGCTCCCCCACCTGGATCAGCGCCGTGCCCGGCCGGGACCGGCGCGCCGACGCCCTGCGCCGGGCCCTGCCCCCGGGGCCGGCCCACCGGCTGATCCGGACGAAGAACATCCTGTTCAGCACGGCCGTATACCAGTTCTGCCGGCGCCGCCCGGCCGCGGCGCGGGAGTACTTCACGTCCCGGGCCGCGCGCATCCTCGGCTCGGAGGAGCTCGTGGCCGAGCACTTCACCCCGACCTACGACCCCTGGGACCAGCGGCTGTGCGCCGTGCCCAACGCGGACCTGTTCAAGGCGCTGCGGCGGGGCCGGGCCGACGTGGTCACCGACACGATCGACACGTTCGTGCCCGAGGGGATCCGGCTGAGCAGCGGCCGGGTCCTGGAGGCCGACGTGGTGGTCACCGCCACGGGGCTGAGGCTGCTGCCCTTCGGCGGGATCGCCCCCACGGTGGACGGCGCCCCGGTGGAGCTGTCGGAGCAGTTCGTCTGGAACGGCGCCATGCTCACGGGCGTGCCCAACTTCGCGCTGTGCATCGGCTACACCAACGCCTCGTGGACGCTGCGGGCCGACCTGACGCACCGCCTGGTCTGCAAGGTGCTCCAGCACCTGGAGCGCCGCGACGCCGCCGCCGTGGTGCCCAAGGCCGCCCCGGGCATGACCGAGCACCCGCTGCTGGACCTCACATCCGGCTACGTCCGGCGCTCGATCGACGCGTTCCCCCGCCAGGGCGACCGCCACCCCTGGCGGGTGCGGCAGAACTACCTGCTGGACTCGGCGACCACCCTGCGCACCCCGCTGTCCCGGACCCTCGACCTGATCCCCCGCCCCGCCGCCCGCCCCGCGGCCGCACCCCAGGAGACCCACGCATGACCGAGCAGCACACCTCGCAGCCCGCCGCCGGCGCCCCGGGGGCCACGACGACGGTGCAGGTCGCCGGCCGGCCCGTGCGCATCCGCCTCTCCGGGCCGGAGCAGGCCCCACCCGTGGTGCTGCTGCACGGGATCGGGCGCAGCCTCGAGGACTGGTCGGCCGCCCACGAGCTGCTCGCCCGGGACCACCGGGTGCTGAGCACCGACCTGCCCGGCTTCGGGCTGAGCCCCGCGGGCCCGGAGAAGCCGGGACTCGGGGCGTTCGCCCGTGCCGTGGTCGGGGTGCTCGACGCGGTGGGCGAGGACCGCCCGGTGCACCTGATGGGCAACTCGCTGGGCGGCGCCGTGGCCATGACCGTGGCCGCGGAGCACCCGGAGCGGGTGGCGAGCCTGCTGCTGGCCAACAGCGCCGGGTTCGGCCGGGAGGCCAACGTCTCCCCGCTGCCCATGGTCTGGGCCGCGCTGTCCCGCCTGCCCGTGGTGGGCGCCCGGTTCCGCCCGCTGGCCAGGGCCGCCGCGGTGCGCTCGAACCAGAACTGCTTCTTCGACCCGGCGCTGGCCACGCCCGAGCTCCTCCGGCACGCGGCGACGGTGGGCTCGCAGCCGGACTTCCGGGCCACCTTCCTGGGCACCTACCGCAGCATCGGGCTGCCGGTGGTGGGCGTGCTGCCCGGCTGGCGCCGGGCCCTGCTCGAGAAGATCCGTGCCTCCGGGCTGCCCGTGCTCGTGCTGTGGGGCGACGCCGACGCCGTGCTGCCCGCCCACCACGCCGACGCCGCGGCCGCCGCCCTGCCCGGGGCCCGCCTGCACGTGTTCCCGGACACCGGGCACATGCCGCAGATCGAGCGGACCGCGGAGCTGGTGGAGCTGGCCCGGGAGTTCGTGGCCTCCGCCGAGGATCGCCGCGCGGCCTCCTGATCCCGCGGCGCACCGCGGGCGGCACCACCGAGCATGACTCCCGGCCGAACAGGTCCTTTCGAGCATGCACACCCGGACACCTTCCGGCCGGAAAGCGCTTTCTGCTACCGTCCTGCCCAGCACCCCCAGTGACCCCCATCACAGTTCTTCCCCTCACCGGGGCGTGCCCACCGCAACGACGGAAGAGGGATCATGCGCCCACGCGCCTCGCACTTGTCCATGTCCTTGTCCTTGTCCACCGCCGCCGTACTGGCGCTGCTCACGGCGTCCCCCGCCGCGGCCGCCCCCGGCCCGCTCGCCGACCCGACGGCCCGGTCGGCCCGCACCCCGGTCGAGCGGCAGGTGCTGCCCGCCGGTGACGGCTGGGCCTCCGCCGACGGCGGGACCACCGGCGGGGCTGCGGCCGCCCCCGCCGACGTCCACGACGTCGACGACCGGGCCGGGCTCCTCGAGGCGCTCGCCGCCTCGGGCGAGCGGCCGAAGATCATCCGCGTGCACGGCAGGATCGACGCCAACACGGCGCCCGACGGATCCGCGCTGAGCTGCGCGGACTACGCGGCCGGCACCGGCTACGACCTGGAGCAGTACCTGCAGGACTACGACCCCGCCACCTGGGGCCGGGACCGTGACCCGGCGGGGGCCCAGGAGGACGCCCGCCGTGCCGCGGCCGCGAACCAGGCCCGCACGATCCGCTGGGACGTCCCCGGCAACACCACGATCGTCGGCGCCGGCCCGGACAGCGAGATCCGCGGCGCCGCGCTGCGGATCAACGGGGCCGACAACGTCATCCTGCGCAACCTGACGTTCTCCGACGCCGCCGACTGCTTCCCGGCCTGGGACCCGGGCGACGGCAGCACCGGGGCCTGGAACAGCGAGTACGACCTGCTGCAGGTCATCAACGGCGCCACCCACGTGTGGGTCGACCACTCGGAGTTCACCGACGCCCCGAACCCCGACAGCGGGCAGCCCAGCTACTTCGGCACCCCCTACCAGGTGCACGACGGCGCCCTCGACGTGACCAACGGGTCGGACCTGGTCACGATCTCCTACAACCGGTTCACCGACCACGACAAGCTGATGCTCATCGGGTCCACCGACTCCCCCACCCGGGGGGACCCCGGCAGACTGCGGGTGACCGTCCACCACAACGTGTTCGAGGACGTCGGCCAGCGGGCCCCCCGGGTGCGCTACGGCCAGGTGGACGTCTACAACAACCACTACGTGGTGCCCGAGGACGGGTCCGTGCCCTTCGTGTACTCCCTGGGCGCGGGGATCGAGTCGCACCTGTACGCGGAGGCCAACGCCTTCACCCTGCCCGCCGGCACGGACCCCGCGCGGCTCATCGGCCGCTACAAGGGCTCGGTCGTCGCCACCGTGGACAACACCGTGAACGGCAAAGAGGTCGACCTCCGGGCCGCCTACAACGCCGCCGTCCCCGAGAGCGCGCAGCTGGCCCACGACACCTCCTGGACGCCCACGCTGCGCACCAAGGTGCACTCCGCCCAGGCGGTGCCGGCGCTGCTCGCCCGCACCACCGGCCCCGTGCTCAGCACCGGCGGGAACCGGTGAGCCCCGCCGCGCCGACCCGGCGCACCCTCCTGACCGCGTTCGCGCTGGCGGCCGGCACCACCGCCCTGACGGGCGCGGCGGGCACCCCGGCTCTGGCCGCGCCGGGGGCCACCGGCAACAACGGCGGGATGCGGCGCACCCGCCCGGCGCTGTTCGTCGTCGGCGACTCGACGTCGTCCGCCTACCAGCACTCCGAGCGCCCCCGCGCGGGCTGGGGACAGGCCCTGCCCCTGCTGCTGGGCCCCCGGGCCGGCGTGGCCGACTACGCCTGGTCCGGGGCCTCGTCCAAGAGCTACGCGGACGCCGGGCTGCTCGACCGGGTGCTGGGCATGCTCCAGCCCGGCGACCACCTGCTCGTCGCGTTCGGCCACAACGACGAGAAGGTCCAGGACCCGGCCCGCGGCACGCTGCCGGGTCCTGGACCTTCGAGGCGTACCTGCGCCGCTACGTCGACGGCGCCGTCGCGCAGGGCGCGCAGCCGGTGCTGGTCACCCCGGTGGAGCGCCGGCGCTTCGACGCCTTCGGGGCGGCCCGGGACACCCACGGGGCCTATCCCCAGGCCGTGCGCGACCTCGCGGCGGCCACCGGCACACCCCTGGTGGACCTGACCGCCTCCTCCAAGGACCTGTGGCAGCGCCTCGGCCCCGAGGGGACGACCTCCCACTTCCTGCACCTGGCGTCGGGCGAGCACCCGCAGTACCCGCAGGGCTCGGCGGACAACACCCACTTCCAGGCCCTCGGCGCCCTCGCGGTGGCCCGGCTGGTCGCCCGCGAACTGCGGTCGAAGCGGATCGTGCCGCCGGGCTGGTTCGCGGACACCGGCGCGGCGGCCGACCCGCTGGGCCGGATGCACTGGCCCGCCGAGCGGCCCGTGGACACCCCCGTGGTGCTCGACGTCGGTCCCGGCGAACGGTTCCGCACCGTGCAGTCCGCCGTGGACGCGGCGGAGCCCGGCGGCGCCCGCCGGACGGTGATCCGGATCCACCCCGGGGAGTACCGGGAGGTCCTGCACGTGCCGTCGAGCAGACCCCGGATCTCCCTGGTCGGGACGGGCGAGGGACCCGAGGACGTGGTGCTGGTGCACGACAACGCCTCCGGGACCCTCAAGCCCGACGGGAGCGGTCCGTTCGGCACGTTCGGCAGCGCCTCCGCCCGGGTGGACGGCGCGGACTTCGTCGCGCGGAACCTGACGTTCGGCAACGACTTCGACGAGGCCGCGCACCCGGGGATGAAGAACCGCCAGGCGGTGGCCCTGCACCTGACCGGCGACCGGGCGGTCCTCTCCGGGGTGCGCCTCCTCGGCAACCAGGACACCCTGCTGGTCAACTCCCCCGCGAGCGGCGTGGCCGCGCGGTCCTGGTTCGACCGGTGCTACGTCGAGGGCGACGTCGACTTCGTGTTCGGCCGCGGCACCGCGGTGTTCGACGGCTGCGAGCTCCGGTCCCTCGACCGCGGCTCCGACAGCAACAACGGGTACGTCACGGCCGGCAGCCAGGACCTGAGCGTCGAGCGCGGGTACCTGTTCAGCGGCTGCCGCTTCACGTCCGGGGCCGCCGCCGGCACCGTGCACCTCGGCCGCCCCTGGCACCCCGGCGGTGACCCCCGGGCCGTGGCGCAGGTGCTCGTGCGCGACTCCTGGCTCGGCGCCCACATCGCGGCGAGCCCGTGGACGGACATGAGCGGCTTCTCGTGGCGGGAGGCCCGCTTCGCCGAGCACGCCAACCGCGGCCCGGGCGCGCGGCTCACCCCGGACCGCCCCCAGCTGCCGGCCGGCGAGGCGGAGCGCTTCACCGTCCGCGACTACCTCGCGGGCGAGGACGGCTGGGCCCCGCAGCTGGCCGGCACGGCGGTCGACAGCACCGCCCTGCTCGACCTGCCGGGCTGACCCGGTCGCCACGAGGGGCGGTGGCCCGCCGGGCGGCGACGTCCCCGGCGGGCCACCGCTCCCTCGCGCACACGTCCCCGTGGGCCGCCGCCCGCGCGTCCTCGTCCGGGGTGCTGGTACAGTTCTGCCGCCGGCACGCGCACGCGCCGGCCTCGACTGCGGCGAGGGGGTCCGCACACAGGACGGAACGGGTGGGCCTGCCCATGGTGGATTCGACGACGGCCGACGCGCGCTCCGTGCAGCTGGAGGACCTGCTGCTGGCCTCCGAGGACCTGACGGACTTCCTCCAGCAGTTCGTGCGCAGCACGGCGCGGCACCTCGCGGAGGACGCCGACGACCTGTGGTGCTCGATCACCCTGGTCCGGGGTGCCGCCGCGGCCACGGTGGTCGCCAGCCACGAGCGGGCCGCCGCCCTGGACGAGGTCCAGTACGCCTTCGACGGCGGCCCGTGCCTGAGCGCGGCCGAGCGGCACCGGGTCGTGCTGCTGGCCGACACCCGCACCGACCGGCAGTGGCCGGCCTACAGCCGGGCGGCCGCGGAGCACGGGGTCCGCTCCGTCCTGGCCGTGCCCTTCGAGCTGGAGGACCGGGCCCGGGCGGCGCTGAACGTCTACTCGGGGACGCTGCGCCCGTTCGACGCCCGGACCACGGCGGCGGTCGAGCGGGAGGTCGCACTGGCCTCCCGGGCCCTGCGCCTGGCCCTGCGCCTGGCCCGGCACCGGGAGACGCAGACCGACCTGGCCGCGGCGATGGCCTCGCGCACCACGATCGACATGGCCATCGGGCTGGTGATGGCCCGCCAGGGCTGCACCCAGGACGACGCCGTGGCCCTGCTGACCGCGGCGTCCAACCACCGCAACGTCAAGCTGCGCGACGTCGCCGCCGAGCTGGTGGCGGCGGCCAACGACGGGCCGACGAGCACGCACTTCAACCCGTCCGCCCCGCCCGCGTCGCGGTCCCGGCCCGTGCCGTCCCCGGTGGACGGGAGCGTGGTCTGAACCCGACCGCGCCACGGGTCCCCCGGTGCCGGCGGTGGCGCCCCGGATGCCGCGCGGCTAGGATCGAGGAGTGCGTCGAGTAGTCGGCCGCGACTTTGTCGTAGCCAGCGAAAGAAGCTCCCGTGCACTCTGTTCCCGCCACCCCCGTCACCGCCCCGACCGTGGCCGTCCTGGGCGGTGACGCCGATCCCGCGCCGGCGCCCGGCCGGGCCGGGCTCGCCGCCGCGGACGCAGGGCCCGCCGACGAGACCGCTCTCGCTCCTGACGAGGAGTTCCCGGAGGGCCTGGAGGAACTCCCCCTGGCCGATCTGCAGGTGCTCCACAGCCGCGTCACCCGCCAGGTCGAGCACGAGCACCTCTCCCCCGAGGGACCGCACCCGCTCACCCGGGACCGGCAGCACGACGTGGCGGCCGAGCTCGCGGCCCGGGGTCCTCGCCGCGCCGGGTGAGCCCCCGCGCCGGCCGCGGTCCGTCAGGCCCGGGGCGGGGTGCGGCCGGCGTCGTCGTGGAAGACGTCCTCGACCGGCCGGCCGAAGAACCGCGCCAGGGCGAGGGCCACGGACAGGGACGGCTCGGACCGGCCGTTCTCGACCGCGTAGATCGTCTGCCGGGAGACCCCCACGGCGATGGCCAGCTGCCCCTGCGACAGGGTCCGGGCGGCCCGCAGCGCCTTCAGCTCGTTGCGCACCTGCGACCACCTCCTCGGACACCCTCGTCGGTTACCAAGCAACCTTAGCGGCTCCGGCGGCGCGGTGCCGAGCAACTCCCGGCGAGCACCTGCGTGTCCCCCGGATCCCCGCGCGGGGCGCGTCACGGGGCGTGCGGCGCCCGGGGCGGGACGGCGTCGCGGCGCGGGGGCGTCCCGGCGACGAAGGAGCGGGCCCAGGCCCCGTCCTTGTACTGGGCGGGCACCGCTCCGCCCAGCAGCTCGCGGCCGAGCGCGGCGGCCTCCGGCGAGCCCGCCGCCGGCAGTGGCACGGCGGAGGCGGCCAGCACGATGTTGCCGTAGCGGCGGCCCTTGAGCATCGCCGGGTCGGCCACGGCGCCGACGTGCTCGAAGACCTCGGACAGCGCGGCCAGCTCGGCCCGCGCCCCGGCGAGGTCCCGGGTGTCCCCGCAGTTGAGCACGTACAGCCCGCCCGGGGCCAGCACACGGGCCACGTGCCGGGCGAACTCCACCGTGGTGAGCGGCTCCGGGGTCGTGGATCCGGCGAACACGTCCCGGACCACCACGTCCCGGGTGGCCGCCGTCAGCGACTCCGTGACGGCGCGGGCCTCCCCCGCCCGGATCCGCAGCCGCGGGGCGCGCGGGAGGTCGAACCACTGCCGGACCAGCTCGGCGAGCCGGCCGTCGAGCTCCACGACGACCTGCCGTGCGGCCGGATAGGCGTGGGCGAGGTACCGGGCCATCGAGCAGGCACCCCCGCCCAGGTGCAGGACGCGCAGCGCGGCGGGGTCCAGGTGCGCGCCGACGTGGGCGTGGACGAGCGCGGCGATCCAGCGCATGTACTCGAAGTCCAGCCGCTCGGGGTGCTGCGGGTCCACGTGGGAGGAGGGCACCCCGTTGACGTGGAGCACCCAGGAGCCGGGAGCGTACTCGTCGGGCACCAGCTCGGCGGTGCCGGTGGAGATCTCGTAGCTGCCGGCCGCGGGGCCGCCCGGGGCGGCGGGCTCCGGCGCCCGGCGCCCGCGGCGGGCCGCGCGGCTCACGCCGGACCCGTCCGCACCATCCGGTGCATGTGCTGCCCGGTCCACGGCCCGCCGGCGGGAAAGGACTCCTCGAAGGCTCGGAAACCGTGCTTGGCGTAGAAGTGCTCGGCGCGGTCGTTGCCGTCCATGATCCACAGGTAGGCGTCCGCGGGGCCGACGGCGGCCTCCAGCAGCGCCGCGCCCAGTCCGGTGCCGTGCGTCGCGACGAGGGTGTAGAGCTGGAACAGCTGCCGGGGGACCACCGGGGCGGGCACCCCGGCGCGGGTCTCCCACGCGGCGGGTGCCGGTCCGGCGGAGACCAGCCCGAGGGCGGCCCCGTCGTCGTCGAGCGCCCAGAGGGTGCGCACGCGCGGGTCGGCGAGGAGGTCGCGGTCGTAGCCGGCCGTGCGGTCGGCCGCGTCGCGCTGCCGGTCGGCGAAGGCGTCGCCGAAGAGCGGGCGGTAGGTCTCGTCGAGGCAGCGCAGGTGCAGGGCGGACCACGCGGAGGCGTCTTCGACACCGGCGGGGCGCACCCGCGCGGCCGTGGTGGCGCGGGTCAGGACTCGATCGCCTGCCGCCGGATCGCGGCCTCGAGCCGCTCCACCTTGCCGGTCAGCTCGCCGGTGCGACCGGGGCGGATGTCGGCCTTGAGCACGAGGGACACCCGGGGCCCGTAGGCGCCGACGGCCTCGGTGGCGCGCTTGACGACGTCCATGACCTCGTCCCACTCGCCCTCGATCGTGGTGAACATGGCGTCGGTCTCGTGCGGCAGTCCGGAGTCGCGGACCACCCGGACGGCGGCGGCGACGGCGTCGTGCACGGAGCCGGTGGCGTCGGAGCCACCGGACGGGGAGACGGAGAAGGCAACCAGCATGCCCCCAGTCTCCCACCCGGGACGCCCGGGGAGAACCCCGCGCCACGACGACGACGGCCCCGCCGCCCCGGGGCGGTCCGGCCCGGAGCGGTGGGGACCCGTCGCGGAAGATACCCCGAAGGGTATGCCGGATCCCCCGGGGGGTATAGAATGGCCGGGACCCGCCCTCGTCCCCCAGGAGCGCCCCGTGCAACTCGATCCCCAGGACCTCACCCCGACCATCAACCGCCTCAAGCGGGCGCAGGGCCAGCTCACCGCCGTCATCCGCATGCTCGAGGAGAGCCGTGACTGCAAGGACGTGGTGACCCAGCTCTCCGCGGTCTCCCGCGCCCTGGACAAGGCCGGCTTCAGCATCATCGCGACCGGCCTGGAGCAGTGCCTGCGCCAGGAGGACCCCAGCCTGGACAAGGCCGAGCTGGAGAAGATGTTCCTCTCCCTGGCCTGAGCCCGCCCGGGCGGGCGGCGAGCGCCGCGGCCCGGCCCCCGGAACGGGCGGACCCTAGACTGGGGCGAGCACGTCAGTTCCGAGCCCGCCCACCGGAGGACGCCCAGACCATGACCCAAGGCATCTACGTCAGTGCCATGACGCCGCAGTCCGGCAAGTCGCTCGTGGCCCTCGGGCTGGCCGACTCGCTGTTCCGCAGGACCGACCGCCTGGGCTACTTCCGGCCCGTCCACCTGGGGCGGAGCCCGGCGGAGGACCCCATGGTCCAGCTCATGAAGCGCAACTTCGACCTCCCCGACGAACGGTGCCGCGGCGGGCTCTCGCTGGCCCGCACCCGGGAGCTGCTCGCGGCCGGGGACCACGACGAGCTCGACTCGATGGCCGTGAGCGTCTACGGCGAGATGGCCCGGCACTGCGACGTGATCGTGGTGGACGGGACCGACCTGCTGGCGCACAACGCGGCCACCGCCGAGTTCGACATGAACGCCCGGATGGCCAACAACCTGGGCACCTCGGTGCTGGCCGTGATCGGCGCGGACGAGTCCGAGTCCCCCGAGGACCTGCTCAACGCGATCGAGGTCACCCGCGCGGAGCTGCACCAGGCCCGGTGCGACATCTTCGCCGTCATCGTCAACCGGGCCCGGCCCGAGTGGGTCGAGCGGCTGAGCGCCAACGCCTCCCGGGGCGTGCGCGGGCTGCCCGTCTACGTGATCGCCGAGAACGCCGCGGTGGCCGCGCCCACCGTGGCCGAGCTGCGGGACCGGCACGGCTTCGGGGACGGGCCCTCGGACGTCTCCCTGGACCGCGACGTCAAGGGCGTGAAGATCGCCGCGATGACGGTGGCCCACTACCTCGAGCAGCTCGCCGACGGCGATTTCGTCATCACCCCGGGGGACCGCTCCGACATCGTCGTCGCGTCCCTGGCCTCCGCCCTCTCCCCGGCCCTGCCGGTCCCCTCGGGGATGCTGCTGACCGGCGGCTTCGGCACCGAGGGGCGGATCCAGGAGCTCACCGCCGCGGCGCCGTTCCCCGTGCTCACCACGGGGCTGGACACCTACAGCGCCGCCCGCGCGGTCTCCCGCTCCCGCGGCACGCTCTCGGGGGCCCATCCGCGCAAGGTCGCGGCCGCGCTGGGCGAGTGGGCCCGGCGCGTGGACGACGAGGAGCTGGTCAGCCGCCTGGACCTGCCGCGCCCGCTGCGGCGCACGCCGCTGCGCTTCCTGCACGAACTGGTCGAGGCGGCGCGCACGCAGCGGAAGAACATCGTGCTGCCGGAGGGCGAGGACCCCCGCATCCTGCGCGCCGCCGAGATGATCCACCGCCGCAACTTCTGCGACCTCACGGTCCTCGGCGACCCCGCGAAGATCGCCGGGCTGTGCCAGACGGAGGGCATCAACCTCGACTTCGACGACGAGGGGCTCACGCTCGTCGACTTCGAGCACGACGAGGCGCTGCGCGAGAAGTACGCCGGCGAGTACGTGCGGCTGCGCGCCCACAAGGGCGTGCAGCAGGACGCGGCCCTGGAGCGGATGCTCGACGGCTCCTACTTCGGCACCATGATGGTGCAGATGGGGGACGTGGACGGCATGGTCTCCGGCGCCGCGCACACCACGGCCAACACGATCCGCCCCGCCCTGGAGTTCGTGAAGACCTCCGAGGGCGTGCGGATCGTCTCCTCCGTGTTCTTCATGCTCCTCGAGGACCGCGTGCTGGTCTACGGCGACTGCGCGGTCAACCCGAACCCCGACGCCCAGCAGCTCGCGGACATCGCGCTCGCCTCCGCCCGCACCGCCCGCCAGTTCGGCGTGGAGCCCCGGGTGGCGATGCTGTCCTACTCCACCGGAGGCTCCGGCTCCGGCCAGGACGTGGACAAGGTCCGGGCGGCCACCAAGATCGTGCGCGCGGCGGACCCCGAGCTGGAGGTGGAGGGTCCCATCCAGTACGACGCCGCGGTGGACGCCTCGATCGCGGCCTCCAAGCTGCCCGGCTCCGCCGTGGCGGGACGGGCGACCGTGTTCGTCTTCCCGGACCTCAACACCGGCAACAACACCTACAAGGCCGTCCAGCAGTCCGCCGGCGCCGTGGCCGTGGGCCCGGTGCTGCAGGGGCTGCGCAAGCCCGTCAACGACCTCTCGCGGGGGTGCACCGTGGACGACATCGTCAACACGGTGGCGATCACCGCGATCCAGGCCCAGCACATGTGAGCCGGCGCCCCGCCGCCCGCTTCCCGACCGTCCCGTTCCCGACCGTCCCGTTCCCGACCGCCCCAGGGAGACCCACCATGCTCGTGCTCG
This sequence comes from Kocuria sp. SM24M-10, assembly GCF_001027955.1. Lineage (NCBI taxonomy): Bacteria > Bacillati > Actinomycetota > Actinomycetes > Micrococcales > Micrococcaceae > Kocuria > Kocuria sp. SM24M-10. The sequence continues at coordinate 41,574 of NZ_LDNX01000062.1, forward strand.
TCGTCAACTGCGGCTCGTCCTCGCTGAAGTACCAGGTCCGGGAGCTGGAGCCGGGCGCCGACGGCGGCACCGTGCTCACGTCCGGGCTGATCGAGAACATCGGCAGCTCCCGGATCCAGGACCACACGCAGGCCCTCGAGCTGCTCGCCGGGCGCCTCGGGACCGAGCTGGACGGGCGGACCGTGGACGCCGCCGGGCACCGCGTGGTGCACGGCGGCGAGCGGTTCTCGGCACCCGTGCTGGCGACCCCGGAGATCATCCGCGACATCGAGCGGCTCGTCCCGCTGGCGCCGCTGCACAACCCGGCCGCGGTCCTGGGCCTGCGCGCCGTCCAGAAGACCTGGCCGCAGCTGCCGCAGGTCTGCGTGTTCGACACCGCCTTCCACCGCACCATGCCCGAGCACGTGTGGCGCTACGCGGTCCCGGAGCGGTTCTACGAGCACTGGGGGATCCGCCGCTACGGCTTCCACGGCACCTCCCACGACTGGGTGACCGGGCAGGCGGCGGAGTTCCTGGGGATCCCGCGCGAGCGGTTCCGCGCCGTCGTCGCCCACCTGGGCAACGGCGCCTCGGTCACGGCGATCCGGGACGGCCGCTCCTACGACACCTCGATGGGCTACACGCCCCTGGCCGGGCTGGTGATGGGCACCCGCACGGGGGACCTGGACCCGTCCGTGGTCACCGCCGTGCTGCGCCGGGACCCGGAGATGACCCCTGAGCGGCTCGACGCCGTGCTGAACAAGGAGTCCGGGCTGCGGGCCGTGGCCGGGGACCACGACATGCGCGCCGTCCAGGAGGCCGCCGCACGCGGCGACGAGCGCGCCGAGCTGGCCCTGGAGATGGCGGCCTACCGCCTGGCGAAGTACGTGGGCGGCTACCACGTGGCCGTGGAAGGGGCACAGGCGCTGGTCTTCACCGCCGGCATCGGCGAGAACGCCGCGCCGTTCCGGAAGCGGGTCTGCGACCGGCTCGGCGCCCTGGGGGTCCGTCTCGACGACGACGCCAACGCCGCCCGCGCACGCGGGACCCGGCGGATCTCGGCCCCCGGCTCGGCCCTCGAGGTGCTGGTGGTGCCCACCGACGAGGAGCAGGCGATCGCCGCGGCCACCGCGGCGCTGGTCGCCGGCTGAGCATCGCGGGAGACCGGACCGGCACACCGGACCGGCACACCGGAGCGCCGCACCGGGACGCACGGCCGGCCCGCCGCGCACCGTTGACGGCGCGGTGCCGCCCGCCCTTGACGGGGCGGCGGCGGAGGTGTCTGCTGAAGGACAGGGCTCCGCTGACCGACGCACCGGACCGCACCGACGGCGAGGAGGATCCATGACCGCCCGTGACCGCTTCTTCCTCGACAAGTCCGATCCCGGCTCCTGGCGCGCCCTCAACGGGCTGGCCGGCACGGTCGCCGACGCCGCCGAGGAGGCGGGGGTCTCCCGGGCGGTGCTCGAACTCGTCAACGTGCGGATCTCCCAGCTCAACGGGTGCGCCTACTGCCTGGACCTGCACGTCCGCTACGCCGTGAAGGCCGGGGTGGGCTCCCAGCAGCTCGCGGTGCTGACCTCCTGGCGGGAGGCCGAGGCCCTGTACTCGGACCTCGAGCGCGCGGCGCTGGCCGTCGGGGAGGCGGCCACGGTCCTGCCCGAGGAACCGGCGCGCACCGCGGAGCTCGCCGCGGCCCGTGAGGCGCTCACCGACGAGCAGTTCTCGGCGCTGCAGTGGGCGGCGGTGACGATGAACGCGTTCAACCGGATCTCGATCCTCTCCCGCCACCCCGTCCGCTCGAGGGGCGGCGCGAAGGCGGCCGCGGCGACGGCCCCGGCCACCCCTGCCCCGGCGAGCGTGCCCGGGGGCGGGGCATGACCAATCTGGACGCGCGCCCCGAGGAGGTCGTCTGCACCGAGGGCGGTGGGGGCCCGCAGCTGCTCCCGCCGCGCGACGTGCCGCTGGGCGGGCCCCGGGCGATGACCGTGCGCCGGACCCTGCCCCAGCGCCGGCGGAGTCTGATCGGCTCCTGGTGCTTCCTGGACCACTACGGCCCGGACCCGGTCTCCGCGTCCGGGGGGATGCGGGTGGCCCGGCACCCGCACACCGGCCTGGCCACGGTGAGCCTGCTCTTCACCGGGGCGATCGCCCACCGGGACTCCGCCGGGTACCGCGCGATCGTGCGCCCCGGCGAGGTCAACCTCATGGTGGCCGGGCGCGGGATCTCCCACCAGGAGTTCTCGACCCCGGACACCGGCCTCCTGCACGGGGTGCAGCTGTGGTACGCGCTGCCGGACCGGACCCGGCACACGGCCCCGACGTTCGAGCACTACGCCCCGGAGCCCGTGCCCGGGCCGGGCAGCCTGCTGCGGGTGTACCTGGGCTCCCTGGCCGGGTCCGTCTCCCCGGTGCGGACCCACACCCCGCCCCTGCTGGCCGCCGAGATCGCCCTGGACGCCGGTGCCCGGCTGGAGCTGGAGGTGGACCCGGCCTTCGAGCACGGGGTGCTGCTGGACGCCGGGGACCTCGCCCTGGACGGGGACCCGGTGCCGGCGGACCACCTGGCCTACCTGCCCCCGGGCCGGGCGCGCCTGGTCCTGGAGGCCGGGTCGCTCCCCGTCCGGGCGCTGCTGATCGGCGGGGAGCCCCTGGGCGAGCGGATCGTGATGTGGTGGAACTTCGTGGGCCGCAGCCACGAGGAGGTCGCCTCCTACCGGGCGGCCTGGCAGGCGGAGATCGGGGCCGAGCCGGCACCGGTCGGGGCGGCCGACCCGCGCTTCGGTCCCTATCCGGAGGGAGAGCCCGCTCCACTGCCGGCCCCCGCCCTGCCCACCGTCCCGCTGCGCCCGCGCGGCTGAGCCCCCGGGGCCGCCCGGCCCGGTGCCGGGCGCCGTTCGCCCGGCACCGGAGCGCCCGGCACCGGATCGCCCGGCACCGGATCGCCCGGCACCGGATCGCCGGGCACCGGATCGCCCGGCACCGGATCGCCGGGCACCGGATCGGTGGGCCCGCGCCGGGAGAACCCGTGCCCCGATGGGGGATCGCAGGCCGCCGTTCGGCGACGCGCCGGTGTCTTCACGGTCGCGAACGGTCCGGCGGGCGGGATCAGCGGCTAGGTTCGGTGCTGAGCCCCGACCGGGCCCGTCCCGCCGCGAGGAGTCGACCGCCATGACCCAGTACCCGTACGGCCCGTCCAGCGCCCCCGGCGGCCCGTGGGCGGCCCGTCCCGTCCCACCGAGGACCCCGGACCTGCGGCTGCTGCTGCGGCTCACGGTGGCGTCCCTCGCCATCGGCGTGCTGGGCAGCGTCATCGGCTACCTGACGTCCTCGGAGCAGGTGGCCGCCGCCTCGGGCGGCATGTTCCTGGGCACGGGCTTCGTGCTCGCGAGCGCCGTGGTGGGCGTCGCCGTCAACGCGGGCCTGTACGCCCTGGTCTTCTTCCCGCTGCGCGATCAGCGGCAGTGGGCCTGGATCCTCGGCATCGTCTTCGCGTCCATGGCGGTGCTCAGCACCGTGGCCAGTCTCGTGCTGTCGTTCGCCGTGCCCGTCGTGCCGACCGGGACGCAACCGCTGCAGCTGCTGCCCGCCGCGCTCAAGCTCGCGGTGGACGCGGCGTGGCTGGTCGTGGCCGTGCGCCCGGGGGTGCGCGCCGCCCTGCGCTGACCCCGCCGGGTCCGGGGCCCTACGCTGGGGGAATGCCCCTCCCCCGCTTCCGTCCCACCGGCCACGGCTCCCCGGAGCCCGCCGCCGTCGTCGCCGGCGCGCACTACCGCATCACCGTGTTGACCGACGGGCTGCTCCGCCTGGAGTACAGCCCCGGAGGCCGGTTCGAGGACCGGCCCTCGGCCTTCGCGGTGCACCGCCGGTTCCCGGTGCCGCCGTTCCGCGTCCGGCGCTCGGAGGCCGGCCTGGAGCTGTTCACCGACCGGATCCACCTGAGCTACGACGAGCGGGAGTTCAGCCCCTCCGGCCTGTCCGTGCAGGTGCGCGGCGGGGTGACCAACTACCACAGCGTGTGGCGCTACGGCACCCCGGTGCCCACGCTCGGCGGGACCGCCCGCACCCTCGACGAGGCCGACGGCCCCATCCCGCTCGAGCCGGGCATCAACTCCCGGGAGGGCTTCGGGGTGGTCGACGACTCGGGGTCCGTGCTGCTCACGGAGGACGGCTGGTACGCCCCGCGTCCCCGTGAGGAGGGCGCGGTGGACCTCTACTTCTTCGGCTACGGCCACGACCACCAGGAGGCCCTGCGCGCCTTCTACGCGCTGTCCGGGCCGCAGCCGGTGCTGCCCCGCTACGCCCTGGGCAACTGGTGGAGCCGCTACCACGCCTACGACGAGACCGAGTACCGGCAGCTGGTCCAGGACTTCGCGGAGCGCCGCCTGCCCTTCTCCGTGCTCGTGGTGGACATGGACTGGCACCTCACCGACGAGCACGTGGAACGCCACCACGGCTCGGGCTGGACCGGCTACACCTGGAACCGGGAGCTCTTCCCGGACCCGCGGCGCTTCCTGGGGTGGGCGCACGAGCGCGGCTACCGGGTCACCCTCAACCTGCACCCGGCCGACGGCGTGCGCTCCTTCGAGGAGCCCTATCCCGCGATGCTCGAGGCCCTGGGCCGGGACCCCGGGACGGAGGAGCCGGTGGCCTTCGACGTCACCGACCGGCAGTTCCTCTCCGCCTACTTCGAGGTCCTGCACCGGGGCCTGGAGGCGGAGGGCGTGGACTTCTGGTGGATCGACTGGCAGTCCGGCGAGCACTCCCGCCTGCCCGGTGTGGACCCGCTGTGGGTGCTCAACCACTACCACTTCCTGGACTCCGCCTCGGGCGGCGAGCGCCCGCTGATCCTCTCCCGGTACGCGGGCCCCGGCAGCCACCGCTATCCCGTGGGGTTCTCCGGCGACACCGTCATCTCCTGGGCCTCGCTGGCCTTCCAGCCGCGGTTCACCGCGACGGCGGCGAACATCGGCTTCGGCTGGTGGAGCCACGACATCGGCGGGCACATCCACGGCTCCCGCGACGACGAGCTGGCCACGCGCTGGCTGCAGTTCGGGGTGTTCTCCCCGGTGCTGCGCCTGCACTCGGGCGACAACGACTTCATCGCCAAGGAGCCGTGGCGCTACCGCTCCCCCTACGCCGAGATCATGGAGCGAGGCCTGCGCCTGCGGCACCGTCTCGTGCCGTACCTGCACACCGCCAACCGCGCCGCGGCCGTCGACGGCGTGCCGCTGGTCCGGCCCCTGTACTTCGAGCACCCGGAGGCGGAGCAGGCCTACCGCTACGACCACCAGTACCTGTTCGGCCCCGAGCTGATGGTCGCGCCCGTGACGGCCCCCGTGGACCCCGTGCTCACCCGCGCCGCGGTGCCCGTGTGGCTGCCGGAGGGGTCGTGGACGGACCTGTTCACCGGCACCGTCTACGACGGCGGGCGCGAGCTCGTGCTGCACCGCGGCCTCGGCGAGCTGCCCGTCCTGGCGCGCGCCGGCGCCATCCTCCCGCTCGCCGGCGCGGACCGCGACGCCGCACCGGGCCCGGGAAACCCCGCCGAGCTCGAGGTGCTGGTGGTGGCGGGCGACTCCCACGGCGCCGTCCTGGACGAGGACGACGACGCCGGGGACGGCCGGGACCCCGCCCGCTGGGCCCGCACCGAGCTGGCCCTCGACGTCGCGGCCGGGGAGTTCTCGCTCGGCCCCGCGCGGGGCAACCTCGGCTGCCTGCCGCCGGCGCGGACCTGGACCCTCACCGTCCTCGGCGCCGCGGAGCTGACCGGCCTCACCGTCACCGTGGACGGCGAGGACGCCCCGGTGTCCGTCGTCCGGCGGGACCGGCGCACCTCCGTCACGGTCCCGGACGTCCCGGCCGGGGCGCAGGTCGTGCTCCGCTCCCCGGGCCTGTGCGGGGTGTCGGCCCCGGACCCGGCGCCCCGGGTCTTCGACCTGCTCAACGACGCCCAGATCGGCTACGACGTCAAGGAGCGCCTCTACGCCGCCGTCCGGCAGGACCCCGTGGCGGCGCTCGGCCAGGCCCCGGCCCTGGGCGCCGAGGGGCCGCTGCTCAGCGCGCTCGCCGAGCTGGTCCTGGCCTCCCGGGACGGTGCCTGATCCCGGGGCCCGGCAGCCCGCCGGGCCCTCCGGTCCGGGTCCCGCCCGCACCGCGCCACCGGGGTGCGCTCGTCCGTCCCCGGCGCTCCGGTCAGGCGTCCGCGCGGCGCCGGAGCGGGGCGAGGGTCTCCGGCTTGTCGGTGGCGTGGAAGTCGGTGATCAGCCGCGCGCACAGCCCCGGCTTCTCGACCAGCACCCCGTGGGAGGCGTGCGGGACCACGGCCAGCTCCGCCTGCGGCAGGGCGCGGTACATGGTCACGGCGTGCTCGAGCCGGACCTCGTCGTCGTCGCCGAGGAGCACCAGCACGGGAAGGTCGAGACCCGCCAGGTCCGCGTCCGTGAAGGCCGGTTCCGTCGCGTGCATCCGCCGCAGCTTCTCCACCACCTGCCCGTAGTGCTCCCGCCCGTCGGGCGAGACCTCGGCGTAGGCGTCGGCCATGAACTCCGGCACCCGGGCCTGGTCCTCGAGGACTCCCGGCGCCCATCCGCTGTGGTGGTGGACCCCGGCGGCGACGACCAGGTCGCGGACCAGGTCGGGACGCCGCAGCGCCACGGCCAGGGCGACCACGGCCCCGTCGCTGTAGCCCAGCAGGTGCACCGGGGCCCCCGCCTCCCGCTCCAGGAAGGCGATCGTGTCCCCGGCCATCGCGGCGTAGGACAGCGGACCGCCCGGGTCGGGGGTGTGGCCGTGGGCCCGCTGTTCCGGGGTGAGCACCCGGTAGCTGCCGGCCAGCTCCCCGGCCAGCGGCTCCAGGGCCCGGGAGTCCGTGCCGCCGGGATGCAGCAGGACGAAGGGCGGCCCGTCCCCGCGGGCATCGAACCACAGCCGCGCGGGCCGGCCGGTCCCCTCGGTGTCCATGGGCCTCAGTATCGCCTCCCCGGACGCGCCGCACCAGCACCACGCAGCGACGGACCGGAGCGACGGACCGGGCGGTGAGCCCCGGGCCCCAGCAGATCCCCACCCGGTGCGGTTACACTTTGGTCCTTCCGTGCAGGGCAGCCCTGCACAGCAACGCCTTTCCCAGGAGGACGCACCACATCATGGCCACCGACTACGACGCTCCGCGCACCCGCCCCGAGGACGAGCCGGCCAACGAGTCCCTGGAAGCGATCCAGGTCCAGCGCAGCGCCGCCACCCAGACCGCGGTGATCGACGCCGAGGACTTCGACACCGCCGAGGGCATCGACCTGCCCGGCGCGGACCTCTCGCACGAAGAGCTCACCGTGGCCGTCATCCCCGAGCAGAGCGACGAGTTCACCTGCGGGGCCTGCTTCCTGGTCCGCCACCGCTCCCAGCTCGCCCGCACCAGCGCCGGCACCAGCTACTGCACCGACTGCGAGGGCTGAGCCCTCGAAGCCACCGGCGGACGACGGCTCGGGCCCTCCCGGGGCGGACCTCCTCGAGGACGTCTACAGCGCCGGGTCGATCATGGTGATGCCGGCCACCGCCGCCCGGTCGAACACGGGCAGCAGCGCCGCGGCCGCGTCGAGCCCGATGGTGCGCTCGATGAGCCTTTGGGGCTGCAGGGTGCCCTGCTCGATCAGCGACATCATGGCCGGGTAGTCGGCCGCCGCCATCCCGTGGCTGCCGAGCAGGTCGAGCTCCCAGCCGATGACCCGCGCCATCGGCACCCGCGGGTGGCCCTCGACCGGCGGCAGCAGGCCGATCTGGACGTGCCGTCCCCGCCGGCGCAGGCTCAGCACGGCGTCGGCGCAGGTCTGCTCGCTGCCCACGGCGTCGACGGCCACGTGGCTGCCGCCGCCGGTGAGGTCGGCGACGGCCTCCGGGACGTCGGTCCCGTCCGCGCGCAGCGCGTGCTCCGCGCCCAGCTCGCGGGCGCGGGCGAGCGCCTCGGGGTTGCGGTCGACCGCGATCACCCGGCCGCCCAGCGCGCGGGCGATCATCACCGCGCTGAGCCCCACGCCGCCGGCGCCGAGCACGGTCACCCACTCCCCCTCGGCCACGCGCGCCCGCGCGGCCAGGGCCCGGTACGCCGTGGCGAACCGGCATCCCAGCCCGGCCGCGGTGGCGAAGTCGACGTGCTCGGGGACGGCCACGAGGTTCGTGTCGGCGGCGTGCAGGGCGACGCGCTCGGCGAAGGACCCCCAGTGGGTGAACCCCGGCTGCTCCTGCGCGGGGCAGACCTGCGCGTCGCCGGCCCGGCACCAGTCGCAGCGACCGCAGCCGCAGACGAAGGGGACGGTGACCCGGTCCCCGGTCCTCCAGCGGCGCACGCCCTCGCCCACCGCGGCGACCACCCCGGCCAGCTCGTGCCCGGGCACGTGGGGCCACGCGATCTCGTCGTGCCCGGCCCACGCGTGCCAGTCGCTGCGGCACAGACCCGTGGCCCGCACCTGGACGACCACCCCGTGCGGCGGGGCCGAGGGCTCGGCGACGTCACGGACCTCGGGCCGGGCCCGGACAGCATCGATCACCACTGCGCGCATGGCTCCCACTCTCCCACGGTGGCCGGGCTCCCGGCGCCGGGCGGTGCCGTCCGCACCGCGGTGGTCCGGCGACCGCCTCCGCAGGATCCTGGGAGGCGGTCCCAGTCCAGAGCCCCGAGGTCCGGGGGCACGGGCAGCCGGGCGACGTCCCTGCGGGAACAGTTGACGAGGCCGGCGCGGAGCTCTGCTGCGGTCAGCGGGTGCATGCGGACGGCCCTTCGGGTAGGGGGCCGCACGGTGACCGGTGGCGGCCACCGTGCGGGCCCACCGGCTCAGCCGGTGTTGCGCAGCCCGGCGGCCACCCCGTTGATGGTGATGAGCAGGGCCCGCTGCAGGCCCTCGTCGACCTCCTGGCCCGCGGCGGCCTGCTCCCGGATCCGGCTCAGCAGCTCCACCTGCAGGTAGGAGATGGGGTCGAGGTACTGGTCCCGGACCTGGAGCGTCTGCTTCAGGGTGGGGTTGCCGTCCAGCAGCTCCTCCTGCCCGGTGAGCCGGGAGAGCTCGTCCAGGGTGAGCTCGTACTCGCGGCGGATCACCTCGAACAGGTGCTGGAGCCGCTCGGGCACCAGCGCCCGGACGTAGTGGGCGGCAACCTCCAGGACGGTCTTCGCCACGGTCATCTCCACGTTGGAGACCACGGAGCGGAAGAAGTGCCAGCGCTCGAGCATGGTGCGCAGGTCGCCCTCCATCCCCGCCTCGCGGGCGGCGCGCAGGCCCGAGCCCACGCCGAACCAGCCCGGGACGATCTGGCGGGACTGCGTCCACCCGAACACCCACGGGATGGCGCGCAGCCCGGACAGGCCCGTGTCCGACGACGGGCGCTTGGCCGGGCGGGAGCCGATGTTCAGGGCGCCGAGCTGCTCCACCGGGGTGGCGGCCAGGAAGTACTCCGGCAGGTCGGGGTCCTCGACCAGGCCCTGGTAGGCGGCGAAGGCGGCGTCGCTGACGACGTCCATGACCTCGCCCCACCGGTCCAGCTCCTCCTCCGAGGAGCGCGGGTCCTGGTGCAGGGCGGTGGCGCGCAGCACGGCGGCCAGGGACAGCTCCAGGTTCTCCCGGGCGAGGGCGGGCAGGGAGAACTTGTCGCTGATCACCTCGCCCTGCTCGGTGAACTTGATCTCCCCGGCCAGGACGCCGCTGGGCTGGGCCAGGATGGCGTCGTGGGTGGGGCCGCCGCCGCGGCCCACGGAGCCGCCGCGGCCGTGGAACAGCCGCAGCCGGACCCCGTGCCGGGCGGCGACGTCGCGCAGCCGGCGCTCGGTCCGGTGGATCTCCCAGCGGCTGGTCATCACCCCGGACTCCTTGTTGGAGTCGGAGTAGCCGAGCATGACCTCCTGCACGTTCCCGCGCGCCGCGACCACCCGCCGGTAGGCGGGGTCGGAGAGCAGCTCGTCGATGACCTCCGCCGAGCGGCGCAGCTCCTGGACGGTCTCCAGCAGGGGCGCGAAGCCGATGCCGGCACGGTCCTGCTCCCCCGTGAGGTCCACCAGCCCGGCCTCACGGGCCAGGATGACGGGGGCCAGGATGTCGTCGGCCGCGCGGGTCATGGACACGATGTAGGTCTCGACGATCTCCTCGCCGTAGGTCTCCTGCGCCCGGACGATCTCCCGGAACACCGCGAAGGTGCGGTCCGCGTCCCCGTCCAGGTGCCCGGCGCCGGTGGACAGCCCCGGCGGGGCGAGGGGACGGCGGCCGGCGAGCTCACCGGCCAGCACCCGGGCACGCTCGGCGCGGGACATCTCCGCGTACGGCCGGTCGAGTTCCCCGAGCCGGTCGAGCAGCTGTCCCACGGCCTCGTGGTGGGCGTCGGCGTGCTCGCGCACGTCGAGGGTCGCCAGGCCCAGTCCGAACCCGGCGATCGTGCGGGTGGCGGCCGCGAGGGTGCCGTCGGCGGCGAGCGCCCCCGCGTGGTGGCGCAGCGAGCGGGCCACCACGTCGAGGTCGGCCACGAGTTCGGCGGTGGTCCGGTAGTCCCGGCCCGGCTCGTGGGCGGTCTCCTCGGCGAAGCGGCGGCGGGTGTTGATCAGCTTGGCCTTGATGCAGGTGAGCTTGAGCCGGTAGGGCTCCTGCGCGTTGAGCTCCAGCACCCGCGGGTCCAGCCCGGGCAGGTGCGCCACGTCCCGCTCCACGGACTCCAGCAGCTCGGGGTCGACCTCGACGATCGCGGTCGAGGAGGAGATCCGGGAGACCAGGACGTCCAGGAAGCTCAGGGCGATGTCGACGGCGGCCTGTCCCTGCAGCTGCAGGACCTTCCGGGTCATCTCGGGGGTGACGTTGGGGTTGCCGTCCCGGTCCCCGCCGATCCAGGAGCCGAAGCGCAGCGGCGGGGCGCCCGCCGGGAGGTGCACATCGTGCTCCGCGAGCTGCTCCTCGAGGTCCGCGAGCAGCACGGGCATGGTCTCGGTGAGCACCTCGCGCAGGTAGTAGAGGGCGTTGCGGGCCTCGTCCAGCGGGGTGGGGCGGTTCTGGCGCAGCTCGTCGGTCTGCCAGAGCAGCTCGATCAGCTCCGCGAGCCGCCGGTCCTGGCTCCGGCGGGCGGAGGAGCCCTCCGGGGTCTCGTGGGCCAGGATGTCGGAGAGGTGCCGGATCTTCGTCAGCACGGAGCGGCGGGAGGCCTCGGTGGGGTGGGCCGTGAACACCGGGCGGACGTCGAGGGAGTCGACCGCCCGGCGCAGGGCCTCCGGGCCGGCCTCCGCGGCGACGTCGCCGACCGCCGCGGCGAGCCACCCCTCCTCCTCGGGGCGCCCTCCGAGCACGCGCACCCGGTGCACCTGCTCGGCGGCGTTGGCCAGGTGGAAGTACTGGGCGAAGGCGCGCACCAGGTCGGTCGCCCGGTCCAGGGGCAGGGAGCCGAGGAGCTCGCGGACCTGGGCCGCGGCGCCGTCGTCCCCGGAGGCCTTGGCGTCCTTGGTGAGCCGGCGGACCTGCTCGACGAGGTCCAGCAGCTCCTCGCCGCGCTGGCGGGTCAAGGTCTCTCCCAGCAGGGTGGTGATCCGCCGGACGTCGGCCCGCAGCGGGGCGTCGATCACCTCGGGGTGACTGGGGGCGGTGTGCGGGGGCCGGTCGTGCTGCGTCGTCATGTCTCGGCTGCTCCTGGCTCGTCGGTCGGGGCGGAATCGCGCACGACCGACGACCGGTCGCGCCGTCGGTGCCTACCCGTCCACCCTACCCCGCGGGCCCGGACGGGTGTATCCGGCGTCACGGCCCGGGCGCTCCCGTGCCCGCCGTGCCCCGGAGCGGTAGGTTCGGCGGTGAGCACCTCGCCCGCGCCAGGAGGCACCGCCATGACCCGAGACCAGCACGGTTCGCCCGGCCCCGTGCCCGGGTCGGCCCGGCCGCCCCGGACGGCCGGTCTGCGCCTGCTGCTGCGGCTCACCCTGCTCTCGTTCGCGGTCAACGTGGCGGACTCCGCCGTCCAGGCGGTGGTGGGGGTCAGCACCCTGCTGCCGGGCCTGGAGGACGCCATCAGCGTCCCCGGGCTGCCCGGGGGCGGGCCGGCGGCCGCGCTGGCGCTGTTCGGCGTGGCGCTGACGACGGTGCTCTACGCGCTGGTCTGGTTCCCGCTGCGGGAGCAGCTGCAGTGGGGGTGGGTCCTCGGCCTGGTCTTCTGCTCCCTGGCCGTGCTCGGCGACGTCTTCGACCTGGCGGTGTTCCTGCTGGGCGGCCACCTGCTGCCGGCGCTGAGCACCGTGGCCCTCGTGGCCGTCAACGTGCTCTGGCTGGTCGTGGCCGGCCGGCCGGGGGTGCGGGCGGCGCTGCGCTGAGCGGCGCCCGCACCCCCCGGCCGGCCGCCTGGAACGGGGCACCGGTGACGCGCTGCCGGAGCCGGCCGGCGGCGCGTCACCGGTGCGCGCGCGTGCGCCGGTACTGTGCGGCGAGCCGGACGGGGGCGTTGGGCGCCCCGAACCCGGCGTAGCCGCCGCGGCGCTCGACCACCTCGAAGAACACCGTGCCCAGGGTGCCCGTGTAGAAGTGCAGGAACTCACCCTCGGCGTCCCGGTCGTAGAGCAGGTCCAGCTCCTGCAGGGAGGCCACGAACTCCTCGTCCAGGTCGAACCGGGCGGCGAGGTCCTCGTAGTAGTTCTGCGGGACCGGCAGCAGCTCCAGTCCGCGCCGGCGGGCCCGGCGGGCGGCCGCGACCACGTCCGTGCAGGCCAGGGCCACGTGTTCGGGATAGGCCGCGCCCACGAAGGAGCCCTGCTCGGCGGCGGCCGGGGCGACGTTCAGGGGCAGCCGCACCGCCGCGTCGGAGGAGCGCATCACCTGGCTGCGCACCAGCCCCGACGGGCCCGGGACGTCCTGGGCCGGCTGGGCGGCGAGGGCGAGCACCGAGGTGTAGAAGAGCACCGCCTCGTCGTAGTGCTGCCACGGCTGGGCCATGTTGACGTGGTCCACGCCGGTGACCAGGGAGGCGGGGTCGAGCTCCTCGTCCGCGCCGAACTCCCCGAGCCACTGCGGCACACCGTTGCCGGGCGCGCGGCAGAAGAAGATCTCCGTGCCGTCCGGGGCATAGACCCCGCGCAGCACCTGTTCGCCCGGCTCCTGGGTGCGGGGCACCGGCCGGGCCGCGAGCCGGGCGGCGCGCTCGAGCGCGGTGTCGGGCTCCGCGACCTCGAACCCGAGGGCGGCGACCTCGGTGGGGGCGTCGGGGGCGACGGCGTTGTTCACGACGATCCGCACGAGTCCCTGGACCCACAGCTGCACGTGCTCCTTGGACTGGTGGTGCCCGCCGAGTGCGAAGCCCAGCTGGTGCAGCAGCCGGGTGGTCTCCCCCAGGCGGCCGGTGCGGATCTCCACGAAGTCGTAGCCCTCCGGCTCCTCCACCGGCGGCAGCGGCTGCAGCCGCAGCCGGTCCCGCGCCGGCTCGCCGGCCAGGGCCCGCCGGGTCCGGTCCTCGAGCCAACGCAGGGAGCGCAGCCCGTCCACGGCCGTGCGGTGCACGTCGGCCTGGCGGAAGGCGTCGTTGAAGATCTCCAGGGAGACCGGCCCGTCGTAGCCGGCGCGGACCAGGTGGGACAGGAACCCGACCATGTCGAAGTCGCCCTCGCCGGGGAAGACCCGGTGGTGGCGGGACCAGGAGAGCACGTCCATGTGCAGCAGCGGGGCGTCGGCCAGCTGCACGAAGAAGATCTTCTCGGCCGCGATGGCCTCGATGGGCGCGGGGTCCCAGCCGCGGGAGAGGATGTGGAAGCTGTCCAGGCAGGTGCCCACGTGCGGGTGGTCGGCGAGGTCCACGATCCGCTGGGCGTGCTCGAAGTCGTCGACGAACCTCCCCCAGGCCAGGGCCTCGTAGGCGAGCCGGACCCCGTGGTCCGCGGCGAGGTCCCCGAGCGCGCGCAGCTGCCCGGCCATGGCCTCGTCGTCGTCGACCTGGGCGGTCGCGACGTTGGAGCACACGAGCATGGTGGTGGTGCCCAGCCGGTTCATCAGCCGGAACTTCGCCTCGGCGCGCTTCAGGTTGGCGGAGAACCGCTCGGGGGCCACGGCCTCGGCGTCGCGGAAGGGCTGGTAGAGGTCCAGGCCCAGGCCCAGGTCCGCGGCGAGGTCCCGGATCTGCTCGGGCGCCGACGGGCAGACCACGAGGTCCTGCTCGAAGACCTCGATCCCGTCGAAGCCGGCGGCCGCGGCGGCGTGCATCTTCTCCTCGAGCGTGCCCGAGAGGCAGACCGTGGCGATGGAGGTTCTCATGCTGGGACCCCTTGTGGTCGGTGGGGGAACGGCGGAAGGTGGGCGGATGGGGCCGGCTCAGGGGCCCGGCGGAGCCGTCTGGGAGGCCGTCTGCCGGGTCGCGAGCAGGTCCAGGAAGTGCTCGCGCATCCGGGCGCGGTCGGGTGTCACCCCGGTGATCAGCCGGAAGGCGTCCACGGCCTGCCCCACGGCCATGTGCCCGCCGTCGAGCACCCGGCAGCCCTTGGCCCGGGCGGCGACGACCAGCTCGGTGTCCACCGGGAGGTAGACCACGTCCGCCACCCACTGGCGCCCGTCCAGCAGCGCGGGATCGACGGGGGTGCCGGGGTGGCGGTGCATGCCCACGGGGGTGGCGTTGACGACCCCGTCGGCGGCCGGGACCAGCTCGGGCAGGGCCCCGGCCGGGGCGGCCACCACCTCGCGGCCGGGGAAGACCGCCGCGAGCGCCGCGGCGCGCTCGGCGGCCCGGGCCCCGTCCACGTCGAACAGGTGCAGCGTGCGCACCCCCGCGGACAGCAGCGCGGCGGCCACCGCCGAGCCGGCCCCACCGGTGCCGATCTGCACCACAGTGTCCCGCGCCGCGCCCGGCAGCTCGGTGGTGAGCCCGGCGGCGAAGCCGGACTGGTCGGTGTTGTGGCCGACGAACCGCCCGTCCCGGACGAGCACGGTGTTGACCGCGCCCAGCGCGGCGGCCGCGGGGGTCACCTCGTCCAGGTGGGAGAGGACCAGCTGCTTGCAGGGGTGGGTGATGTTGAAGGCGTTGAAGCCGAGCTCGCGCCCGGCCCGCAGCAGCTCGCCGACGTCGCTGCCCGGGCGGCCGATCACCTCCAGGTCCACCGGCCGGTAGAGGTAGTGCAGGCCGTGGTGGGCGGCCTCGGTCTCGTGCATCGGCGGGGTGAGGCTGGCGGTGATGCCCGCCCCGATCAGGCCGACCAGGTAGGACTCGGTGACGGTGCTCATGGGGCTCCTCGAGGTTGGTGGACAGGGCGTGGCCCGTGGCGGAGGCGGACCGGGGCGGACGGGCCGGGGCGGGCTCAGGCCCGCAGCGGCAGCTCCAGCGCGAGCGTGGCGGCGGCCCGGCGCAGGTCCGGCACGTGGGCCTGCAGGGCCTCCTGGTCGGCCCGGAAGATCGGGGCGGCCAGGGCCACGGCGGCGACCAGCCGGTCCGAGGCCGACAGGACCGGGACGGCGACGGCCGCCATGCCGATGTCGTTCTCCTCCTGCTGCCCGGCCCAGCCCTGGCGGCGGACCTGGTCGATCTGCCGGCCCAGCTCTGCGCGGTCGGTGATCGAGTGCTCGGTGCGCGGGGTCAGCTCGATCGTCCCGAGCAGGTGCTCGCGGGTGGCCGGGTCGGTCCAGGCGAGCAGGACCTTGCCCAGTGCGGAGGTGTGCAGGGGGCCGCGGTCGCCGGGGTCGGTGGTGGTGCGGAACTGGGGCCCGTCCACCTTGTGCACCGTCAGGAACCGGTCGTCGTCGAGCACGGCCAGGATCGAGCTCTCGCCGGTGAGGTCGGTCAGGCGCTGGAGGACCGGCACCGCCGCCCCCTCGAAGCCGCGGTGGTGGGCGACCTTCTGGCCCAGCTGGTAGATCCGCAGGCCGAGCCGGTACCGCTTCTCCCGCCGGTCGTAGCTGGCGAACCCCGTCTCGACCAGGGTGTTGAGCAGCCGGTAGGCCGTGCTGAACGGATACCCGACGGCGTCGGCGATCTGGCCGGCCGTCGCGCCCTCGGGGTAGTCCCCGAGCAGCGTGAGCAGCCCCAGGGCTTTGCCGACCGTGCCGGACTTCTCGGTTGCCATAGGCACCTCCCTTGACGCCCAGTGTGATCTGGAACATGCTGTGTGTCCAGCATACAGAAACAATTGCCGATATGTGGAAATTGACGGAAAGTCGACCCGATGGCCTCCAGCGGGGACCGACGGACCGCCGCCGCACCCGGCCCGTCCTGCCCGTCCTTCGAGTGAAAGACCCCGACCATGACTCACGCCTCGCCCCCGGCCGCCCACGTCAAGACGCCGAAGAAGGCAGCGCTTGCCAGCTGGATCGGCTCGGCCCTGGAGTACTACGACTTCGCCGTCTACGGCACCGCCGCCGCCCTGGTGCTCAACCATCTGTTCTTCCCCCAGGACGCCTCCCCCGGGGTGGCGATCCTGCTCTCGATGGGCACCGTGGGCGTGGCCTACGTCGTGCGCCCGCTGGGGGCCCTGGTCATGGGTCCCCTCGGGGACCGCCTGGGCCGGAAGTTCGTCCTCATGCTGACGCTGTTCATGATGGGCGGGGCGACCTTCGCCGTCGGGTGCCTGCCCACCTACGACCAGGCCGGGCTGCTCGCCCCGGCGCTGCTCGTGCTGTGCCGGGTGATCCAGGGCCTGTCGGCCTCCGGCGAGCAGGCCAGCGCGATCTCGGTCTCCCTGGAGCACGCCGAGGAGCACCGCCGGGCCTTCACCACGTCGTGGACCCTGCAGGGCACCCAGTTCGGCACCCTGCTGGCCACCGCCGTGTTCATCCCCTTCACCCTCCTCCTCACGGAGGAGCAGCTGTTCAGCTGGGGCTGGCGCGTGCCCTTCTGGCTCTCCGCCGTGGTAGTGGTCGTCGCCTGGGTGATCCGCCGCCGGCTGGAGGAGCCTCCGGCGTTCGAGCAGGCCAAGGCCGCCCTGCCCGGGGAGAGGCCCGCCACCCCGCTGTCCCTGATGCTCAGGTACCACAAGGCCGCCGTCCTGCGGATCGCCACCGCGGCGATGATCAACACCGTCAACGTCGTGTTCCTGGTGTGGTCCCTGTCCTTCGCCACGTCGGTGGTGGGCCTGGAGCGCTCGACCATGCTGTGGGTGTCCGTCGCCGCCAACGCCCTGGCACTGCTGATGATCCCCGTGGCCGCCACGGTGGCCGACCGGGTGGGGCGCAAGCCGGTCTTCCTCGCCGGGGTCATCGGCCCGGCCGTGATGGTGTACCCCTACCTGGCCGCGGTCTCGGCCGGCAACTGGGTGCTGATCTTCGTCCTCGGCGCGATCCTGTCCGGGTTCTTCTACTCGATGGCCAACGGCATCTGGCCGTCCTTCTACGCCGAGATGTTCCCCACCCGGGTGCGGGTGACCGGCCTGGCCATGGGCACCCAGATCGGCTTCGCCGTCTCCGGCGGCCTCACCCCGGTCATCGCCAGCTCCCTGGCCGGCGCCGAGGGCACCAACTGGATGGGCGTGGCCCTGTTCGTCAGCCTCGCCTGCGCGGTCTCCGCCGCGGCCGCCCTGACGGCCACGGAGACCAAGGACCGGACCCTGGCGCAGATCGACGACCTGCACACCACCCGCACCGAGGCCCTCGAGCTGGTCGAGATCGACCGGGCCGGCGGGAGCCCCCGCGCCTCCCGGTAAGCCGGACCCCGCTCGGCGTCAGCCGGCGGCCGTGACCGGCGGGGTGGCCGACCAGGGGAAGACGATCCACTCGTCGGTGGCCCGCCACACGAAGTCCGGCTCCACGACCGAGCGGGGCTTGGCGTAGATGACCGCGGAGCGCGCCTCCGCGCCGAATCCGCGCAGCAGCTCGAGCACCAGGGCGAGGGTGCGCCCGGAGTCGGCCACGTCGTCGACCACGAGCAGCTTGCGCCCCGCGATGGACTCGGTGTCCAGCATGGGGGCGAGCAGCACCGGGTCCGGCAGCGTCTGGTGCACGTCGGTGTAGAACTCCACGTTGATCGCGTCGGAGAGCTTCACCCCCATCGCGTAGGACAGGGCGCCCGCCGGGAGGAGGCCGCCCCGGGCCACCGCGATGATGATGTCCGGGAGGAAGCCGCTGTCCACGACGCTCCGGGCGAGTTCCTGGGTCGCCTCGCCGAAGCGCTCCCAGGTCAGGATCTCCTTGCCCTCGAGCTCCAGGGCGTCCGCGTGATAAGCCATGGGCTTCAGGCTACCCGAGCGGGACGGCGGCTGGAGCGGCCGCGGCATAGGTAGTACGTTCGCTGATCAGATCGTCGCGTGTCGCCGCTCCTCGGCGACGCCCCCCCACCGGAGAGGACGCCATGACCCCGCAGCGCACGGAGGGCCGCACGGCCCTGCTCGTCATCGACATGCAGAACTCCTACTTCGACTTCCCCGAGCTCGAGGAGCAGCGGGAGTCCGTGACGGCGAAGGTGAACGAGCTGATCGCGGCGGCCCGCGAGGGCGGGTGCCCCATCCTGCTGATCCGCACCCAGCACGAGCGGGACCGCTCCACCTGGACCGTCAACATGCACGACGACGGGCAGGGCTTCGCCTACCCGGGCACGGAGCAGTCCCAGTACGTGGCCGGCCTCGACACCGAGGACGGGGTGGGGCTGGTCAAGACCCGGGACAGCGCGTTCTTCGACACGGACCTCGCGGCCCGGCTGCGCAACCTGGGCGCCAACCGTCTGGTGCTGTGCGGGATCTCCACGCACAGCTGCGTGGCGCAGACCGCGATCGACGCGTTCGCGCACAACTTCCGGGTGGCCGTGGCCCGGGACGCGGTCGCCTCCGAGAACGCGGACCTGTCCCAGGCGCTCCTGGCCTTCCTGGCGGACGAGATGCGCCAGGACATCCTGCACCAGCCCGACTCGGTGGCCCGGCTGCGCGGCTGAGTGCCCGCGGCGTTGCCCGCCGCGTCCGGGAGCGGGCTCAGGAGCAGCAGGAACAGCCGGGGCCGCACTCCTCGGCGCAGTCGTCGGCGTCCGCGCCGACGAGGACGGCCGCGGGCGTGCAGCAGGCGTCCCCGCGCCAGGCCTGCAGGCCCTCCCGCACCGCCACGGCCGCGATCACCAGTGCGGCCGCGGGATCGGCCCAGGTCCAGCCCAGGGTGCTGTTGAGCAGCAGCCCCACCAGCAGCACGGCCGAGAGGTAGCTGCAGAGCAGGGTCTGCCGGGAGTCGGCCACCGCCGAGGCGGAGCCCAGTTCCCGGCCGGTGCGGCGCTCGAACCAGGACAGCACCGGCATGACCACCAGGCTCACCGCGGCCAGCCCGATCCCGACCGGCGAGTGCTCCGGCTCGGCGGCCCCGAGCAGGGCCCGCAGGGCGTCGACCGTGACGAACGCGGCGAGGCCGAAGAAGGAGAGGGCGATCACCCGCATCGCCGCCCGCTCCCGGCGGTCCGGGTCGGGCGCGGCGAACTGCCAGGCCACGGCGGCCGCGGAGAGGACCTCGACGACGGAGTCCAGACCGAAGCCGATCAGCGCCGAGGAGGAGGCGACCGCCCCGGCGGCGAGGGCGACGACCGCCTCGATGACGTTGTAGGTGATGGTGCCGGCCACGATCCAGCGCACCCGCCGGTGCAGGACCGACCGGCGGTCGGCAGTCAGAGGCGTGGATTCCGGGGCGCGGGAGCTCATGCGCAGGTGCAGCCTTCCGGCGAGCAGCAGTCGGGGTCCACGGTGGCCACGAGGTCCAACAGGTCCCCGAGGGCGCCGCCCAGACGGGGGTCGGCCAGCCGGTACCAGGTGCTGCGCCCCTCGCGGGCGGAGGCCACGAGCCCGCAGCCCCGCAGACAGGCGAGCTGGTTGGAGACCACCTGCTTCGACACGCCCAGGGCTTCGACGAGGTCGGAGGGACGCGCCGGGGCCTCCCGCAGGCTCAGCAGGATCCCGGTGCGGACGCCCTCCGAGAGGGCGTGGCCGAGCCGGGCCAGGGCGGCGGAGTGGGTGCTGGTCACTGTGGTCACCCTCTGACAGTACAGGCTTCCATGTACCGTGCGGGTGCCACGCCCGCGGGGACCGGCTCGCGGCGGGGACCAGCAGGACGGCGCCGACGTCGGCCCGGTCGGGCTCCCGCGAGGAGCCCGGGACGTCCGTGTGTGTCGCATTGCGTCGGGCACCTCGGTGCCGTTCCCCGGGACGCCCCGGGGCGTCCGCCTCCCACTGCTCCCCGGCAGGCTCGGGGCAGGAACGGCGCGGCGCACCGGGTGCGGACGGCCCGGGCGGAGGGCTGCGCGCCGCGCACCAGGTCGCGCCGTCCACCTCCGACCCCGCACGGACCGGGTCCGATGCCGATGCCGGTCGCATGTGCAACAGGGTTTTTCCAAGAGCCCGTCCACATATTTGCGATGTCATCACCACCGCTCTGTGAGGAGACATCATGAGCACGTCAACCAGCCCCCAGGAGCTGCTGCGGGACCCGCCGCAAGGACTTCGCTTCCGCCGGAGCCTTGCGGTGTCCCTCGCCCTGGCCCTGGGCGCCACGGGCGTCAGCGCCGCCGTCGCCGTCACCAAGGTCACCGAGACGAACAAACAGCAGCTGACGGCGGTCGGCCCGGTGAGCAGCAAGTACGGGTTCCCGGCCTGGTACGAGGACCGGACCGGAACCCGGCTGGAACTGTGCGACGACGGCACGAACCCGCTGTGCGGCCTGGCCCCGGAGGAAGGGTTCGATCCCGAGCAGCCTCTCGCGCTGCCCGGCAACTTCCCCCACGAGATCTTCTACATGCTGGCCGGGTCCGAGCTGGACCTCCCCGGCGGCGGGAGCGCCGTGCTCACGCTCGGGCTGGAGGCCGCCTTCGCCAACGAGGTGGCGCCCGGGGAGCAGATGGTGTTCGCCCGGCAGCGTCTCGTGGTCAAGGACGGCCCGGCCAACAGCACGCTCTCCTTCCCCCACCCGTACGGGACCATCGAGGTCGACACCGACGCCGAGGGCAACGCCAAGCTCGTGGAGGACATCTCTCCCGCGGTCGGCAACTTCGAGACACCGCTGGGGAGCAACCTCGGACCGTTCCTGAAGTGGGACACCGGTGCCCCCGCGGGCTACCTGGGCAACCCGGACGTGCCGCACCGGATCGTGGGCGGTCTCCGGACCACCTTCTCCGTGTCCGGCACGAACGCGGCGACGGGCGAGGCCGTCGCCGCGAGCACCGACCAGTTCACCGTCCAGGGCAAGATCGCCACCAACACGGGGGTGAAGGCCGAACAGGCCGTGGCCACCTCGGACGCCACCGGCACGTACCTGGACGTCTTCGCCACCAGCCGCGGCGACACGCTCGAGGTGTCGGGGCAGGGCATCGCCACCACTCCCCTGGAGAAGGCGCCGGGGACCTCCGAACTCGCCTACGCCCGCGTGAAGGTCGACGGGGCGCTGCCGAGCGAGGTGACCGTCACGAACCTCGCCGACGACCCGCAGAGCACCAGCACGGTGGGCGTGAGCGACGTCTCCGTGCCCACCTCGGCCACCTACGACGGCACGAAGCTGACCGTCGTGGCGAGGACGACCTCCGGGTCCGCCCCGAAGGTCGACGGGTTCGGGGACACCGCGCCCGGAGCTGACGGCACCTACCAGGGCTCGTTCGACACCGTCGCTCCCCCGGTGAACGTGACCGTCTCCACCGGCACCAGCAAGGCCACCGTCCCTGTCGTCGTCACCGACGGCCCGGTGTCCCCCGTCGGGGTTCCTGCACCCCCCGAAGGTGAGGACCCCGGTCCGGTGACGGAGACCGAGGGCGGCACCCCCGGCACCGGCACACCGGGCACCGGAACTCCGCCCGCCGACGCCGAGGAGCCGACCGCTGCCATCGCCCCGCTGACGGCCTCGGTGCCCCGCGGCATCGCCACCGAACTGGACGGCAGCGGCTCGACGGACAACGCCGGCGCCGTCACCTACGAGTGGTCCCAGGTGAGCGGTCCCGAGGTGGCGTTCGACCGGAAGGACGTGGCCAAGCCCAAGGTCACGGTTCCCTTTTTCACCACGACCGGTGCCGCGGCACCCGTGGCGCCGGACGCGAACCCGGTGCTGCAGCTGGTGGTCACGGACCCCGCCGGCAACAAGAGCGCTCCTGCGACGATCACGCTGAACAGCGACGACGAGGTCACCATCGCCCCGGGGGCGAGGTTCCGGGCCGGCAAGGAGTTCCGGCTCGGCGGCACGGCCGTCGTCCAGGGCGCTCCCACGCTGCTCCAGCCGCCCACGTCGGTCAACGTCTACGACATGGCCGCGGACGGGACGTCCAAGCGCAAGCTCGGCACGGCGCAGGTGGACACCCTGGGCAACTGGGAGCTGAGGCTGCGGCCGGCGCCCAGCGGCACGGTCGCCAACGTGCTCGTGCAGTCGACGCGCGGCGGCGAGGCGAGGGGGGCGGTCGCTGCGGGGTGACGTTGACCGGATAGGCCACTCCCCGGGCCGGGGCGTGCCGGGGCCGCCTCCCGCGCCGTCGTCGGCCGCACCGGGAAGTCCACGCGGTCCGCCGGGGTTCGGCCTCCTGACGAGGACGACGGCAGGCGTGGCCCGGCGGGGTGAGCGGCTTCTCCGTCGGTCACCGGCCCGCACGCACGGACCCGCCCTGCCCGGCTGGGCAGGGCGGGTCGTGGTCGGCCGGTCCTGGTCCGCCGCGGCCGGCGCGGCGGGGCTCACCCCGCCGGTTCGGGCTCCACCTCGACGTCGTCCTCCGCGTGGAGCTCCTCGGTCTCCTCGGTCTCCTCCGCCCCGGGATCGTCCTCGGCGCCCTCGTCCTCGTTGCCCACCGGCATGTTCTCGAGGGCTCCGGCCATCTCGAGGAAGTCGCCGCTCCGGAAGGGCGTCCGCTCGGGCGCCCAGCCGTTCGGGGCGTTGAGGAACGACGTGCGGTCCAGGGAGAGGATGCCCAGGATCACCTCCGCGACGATCCTCCCGCCCACCGGGCCGAGCGTCCGCCCACCGAGGAGCTCCGCCTCCTTGAGCACGTAGAACCACAGCGGCGCCCGGCCGTTCCAGCGGGGGTCCGTGAGTCCGAGCCTGTCGTTGGGGATGGGGGCCAGGCCCATGGCCCTGGCGACGTCCTGGCCGGCCGGCAGGCCGAGCCGCTTGCCCCGCAGCAGGTTGCGGTGGGCCAGCGAGAGGATGGCGCCGTCGACGTGCTGCACCACGGTGGGTGGGAGCTCGTCGAGCGGGAGCGCGAGCTTGGTGTCGATCAGCCGGGTCATGTTGCGGTCGTCCGGCACGCTCATCCCCGGGACGTCGAAGAAGTAGTTCCAGTCGGCCCGCGCGATGGTGGGCAGCGGGCGGGACCCGCGGAGGTCGTTCGACGGCTTCCCGAAGAAGGGGATGGTGACCGCGTCGTGCATCTCGTACTCGGCGCGGATCATGCTGTGCCCGAACCGGTACGCGGCCACCGAGTACTCGATGGGCATCATGGGCCGCGTGGGGTTGCCGGGCTTGTAGAACCTGCAGTCCACCCCGGTCGGCCCGCCCCGGCGGGGCCTGAGCATGCTGTCCACCAGGGCCTTGCCCGCGATGCGGGGGAGGAAGTCGTGCACGATCAGCCACTGGTAGTGCCAGCGGACCAGCCGCTGCGCCTCGTCGAACGTCCTGCCCTCGTCGACGAGCTTGTTGTGCAGCTGCAGGAAGGTGAGGTGGAACTGGGCGACGATGAGGTTCTCGTCGTTGCGGTGGTCCCCGATGACCGCCGTGCCGTCGGCGTTGCGGGGCAGATCCGGGAATCCGTCGTGGTTCCGACCGATGCGCAGGCGCCGCGGATCCGCCGGTTCGTAGAGCTGCGGGTCGGCGGCCGGCCCCCGCCCGTAGACGGACCCCAGCTCGAAGAACGGGGTGTCGAAGTTGGTGAGGCCCTTGGGGTCCACCTCCTGCAGCGGCATGGGCGTCCGGTCGAGCGTCATGTCGTGGTCGATGAACTGCCCCAGGTAGGCGTAGCCGGCCGGGATGTCCGGGTTGTCGAACCCGTCGTTGCTCAGCGAGACGTCGGCCAGGGGTGGGGTGCGGTCGACCATCTGCTGCGCCAGGTCGGCGAGGAGCTCGTCGCTCGGGGCGAAGGCGGGGAGCTTCTTGAACATGACACCGAAGCGTCCCTCCTTGGCCCGTCCCGCGGTGATCGCGATGTCGGAGCCGCGCGGTGCCCCCACGCCGTGGCCGGACCGTGCCGCGCTCAGGATCGGAGCGGCGGCGGGCCCCGCCGCGGGCGCCGTGGGCGCGGGCTTCCTGGGTGCGGCGTGCGCCGGCCCGGCGGCCGGCAGCGCGGCCAGGCCGGCCATCACCCCGCCGAGAACGCCTCGGCGGGAGATGCCCCCGGTCGCCGTCGTCTCCTCCGGCACGCGGGTCCTCTTCGTGGCTCTCATCGGATGTTCCTCTCCCCCAGGCAGTGCATGTGCGAACAGGAAACGACGCAGGTCTTGGAAATACCTTGCGGAACTCCTGTTCGTGACACGGGGGAGCGGGCCCGGGGCGAGGGGAGTGGTTCGTCCCGGGCCCGCCGCGGTGTCCCGCGGGCGGCGGCGCTAGGGCCAGGGCAGCAGGACCGTGGCCTCCAGGTCCTCGGCCGGAACGCTGCCGAAGTGGCGGGAATCGACCGACACGCCCCGGTTGTCGCCCATGACGAAGACGTGGCCCTCGGGCACGGTGACCGGCCCGAAATAGGTGCCGTCGATCCGGCTGCGGTCCACGAACGGCTCGTCGACCGCCACGCCGTCGACGACGAGGACGGAGTCCTCGATCGCCACGGTCTGGCCACCGGTGGCCACCACCCGCTTCACGGTCGTGCTGCCGTCGTCGGGGTGGGGGAACACCACCGTGCTGCCCGCGGACACCCCGGCGGGGTCGGGGCCCGGTTTCAGGAGCAGCGCGACGCTCCCCTCCCCCAGGGTGGGCTCCATGCTGTCCGAGGCGACGACCACCGGCGCCACCAGCCAGATCCGGGCGGCCAGGACCAGGGCCAGACCGAGCAGAACCGCCCGGAACGTCCCGCGCCCGCGGTGCCGGCGCCGGTCCCCGGCCTCCTGGACCGCGAGCGGGACCGTGCTCAACGCTGCCATGTCGGCTCCTCTTCTCGTCCCGGAACGACGGCTCCGCCGTTCCCGTTCGGCTGCGGCATCGACATCACGTCACCCGTTGGGACGCTGCCGCTTGGGCTGCGTCCTGCCCGACGTCTTGGTCGGGGTCGGGGTCGGTGTGGATGACGGGCTCGGTGTGGAAGCCGGGCTCGGTGTGGATGACGGGGTGGGCGTGGGTGTGGGCGTGGGTGCCGGTGCAGACGTCGCGCTGGGCGTGGCCGACGGTGTCGGTGCCGGCTCGGGCACGGTGGCGGTCGTCCCCGAGGGCACCGCCGGGGCCGCCGTCATCGGATCGTTGGGGTCCGGGTCACCGGGCTCCCCCACTCGGAACTGCACCATCATGTCGTGGTCCTCGTGCACCAGGTTGTGGCAGTGCACCATGTAGCGGCCCTCGTGGGGCCCGAACTTCACAAGGAGCCGGACCGTCTCGTTCTCCCCCACGTAGACCGTGTCCTTCGGCCCCTTCTCGTAGGCGAACGGAGCCCTGCCGTTGCGGCTCAGCACCTTGAAGTCCACCAGGTGGATGTGCATGGGGTGGAACCATCCGCCCGAGCCGTTCTCGAACTCCCAGATCTCCGTGGCGCCCAGCGGCACCTCCGCGGCGACCTTGCGGTAGTTGCTGGCGATCACGTCCGCCCAGGTGACCCCGTCGATCGTCCACGTGCCGTTCTCGCGCTTGACCCGGAAGCGGCGGGTCCTCGTCGCCTGGCTCTCCTGCAGGTTCATCACCTCGCTGCCGACGAGCGTGGTGGGGATCCTGTTCCAGCTCGGGTCCGCGGTGTCCACGGGTTCGTCCACGACGTCGAAGGCCATGATCTTGTTCGTGAAGTCGTAGTCCACGTTGTTGTCGTTGGACAGGTTCTGCAGCTCGATGCGCTGTCCCGTCCGGTACTTGCTGAAGTCCACCAGGAACTCGTAGCGTTCGGCGCCGGCGTGCCGGTACTCCCGGACGGGCTGGGCCGTGGGCATCAGGCCGCCGTCCGTGGCGACCATGACCAGCGGGTCGCCCGTGCTGAGCCTGGGCCGGAGGGAGCGGGAGATGCAGCAGTTGAGGAGCCGGAACCGGTAGACCCGCTTCTGCACCTTCATGACGGGCCAGGGCCTCCCGTTGACGAGGATGACGTCCCCCCACAGCCCCGACTGGCTGTTGTCGTCGTAGCCCAGGGCCCCGTTGGCCGCGAACATCGCGTCGGAGACCGTCAGCGCGACGTCGTACTTCCCGCGCGGCAGGAGCCGCTCGGAGTTGGCGTCGTGCATGTGGTACTGCCCCGCCAGACCCGAATAGGCGTTGAGCGCGGTGTGATGGACCCCGTGGTCGTGGTACCACAGGGTCCTCGCGCCCTGGAAGTTCGGGTACTTGTACGTCTTCTGGAATCCCGGCCGGGTGATGTCGCTGGCGTAGCCGTCGTACTGGGGCAGCGAGGCGGAGCCGTGCAGATGCGTGGAGGTGTCCAGGCTGTGCCCCCCGAGGGCGTGCCTGGCCGGCAGCTGGTTGACCACGGTGAGCTCGACCTTCGTGCCCTGGTAGACGTCGATCGTGGGTCCGGGGAAGATGCCGTTGTAGCCGAGGATGGGCGTGAGCAGACCCGCCTTCGGCAGGATCTGCGCCGAGGCGGCCTTCTCCACCACCGTGTAGTGCCGCACGGTCTTGCCGTCCGCGGGATCGACTGTGTCCGGCGACGAGGGCCCGAGCACCGGGGCCTGGGTGAAGTCCGTCCGGAACGGCCGGGGCATCAAGGATTCGTCGAGCGCGCTCGCCGACTTGGCGTTGACCGCCGTGGTCGGCACGCCCAGAGCCGCGCCTGCGACCCCCAGCCCCCCCAGCAGCAGGACGTTTCTTCTCGAGACAGCCATGATGTCGTTCCCCCTTGGACCGGGGCCGCTGCGCTGAGCGTGGCCCCGTGTGCTTGGACAGTGCGTGTGGGGGAACGGCCCGGCCCCCCGGACGGGCCGTTCCTGCGGCCTGCGTCCTCAGCCGCCGCTGTGGTGATCGGTGCCCATCGAGAGACGGACGTCGCCGGCGCCCTCGAGGGTCAGCTCCAGGGCTTTGTCGGGCACCTCGAAGACCAGCTCCGCCTGCAGCGTCTCGCCCTGCGCGAGCGAGGCCGCCGCCGACGACGCCCAGACCACGGGCGCGCGGCGGCCTCCGAGCCGGTCCACCGCGTAGTCGTCCGCGGTGAACTCGAGCCCGTCCGGATCCATGGCGGTGAGCTCCAGCAGCACGACCACCTGGTGGGCGCCGCGCGGGACGTCGCCGGTGAGCTCCGCGGGGACCTCGCGGCCCTCCAGAGCGGCGAACTCCGTGTACGGCATCACACCGTGCAGCCGGGCGAGCCCGCCCGGCACGGTGCCGGAGGCGCCGAGCATCGTGCTCGGCTCGTCCTCCGCGGAGAGGAGACCGCGCCCCAGCACCAGGAGGAGCGCCAGCAGGAACAGTGCCGGCGGCATCCACCGCCGGCGGCTCCGCCGGACCGGCGGCGCGTCCGTGGTGATCGATGCTTCCTGAGTGGTCATGGCACCACGCTCGGGACACGACCTTGGAGAAACGTTGCGGTGACGGCTGTCGACCCGGGAGCACCGCCCGCCGGGCCGGCGCCCCGGGCGTTCATGACGATTCGTGGCGTCGCCCGCGGGGTGCGCGCCGGATCAGCGGGTGCACGCGCTCGCCCGACGCGCGTCGTTCCCTGGGCTCCCGGGCCCGTGCTTCCGGGGCCGGCGGTCCCACCCCCGAATGGGGGGGGATGCGCACCCCCCGTTCGGGGCTGACGGACAGCGGCGGCCGCCCACCACACTGAGGCCACTTCGGGGGGAGTGATCATCGTGAACATGTCAGCCGTCAACGTACGATCCGCAGCCGGGGCCACGAAGGCCCGGCTCTCGGTACAGGTCATCGGGCCGCTCGTGGTCCGGCAGGGGAGCCGGGTCCTGACGTCCAGGGAACTGGGCGGGCCCCGGCAGCGGCAGATCCTGGAGATTCTGCTCCTGCAGCTGGGGACACCCGTGTCGAAGCACCGGCTCGTCGATCTGCTCTGGGGCGGGCGGGCACCGGCCGCGGCGCTGACGACCCTGGAGAGCTATGTCAGCGTTCTGCGCCGGCACCTCCAGCCCGGGGAGTGCAGGAGCGGCCCGCTGAAGACCACGAACGGCGGGTACGTCATGGACGCCTCCATGGTGGAGCTGGACCTGTCCCGGTTCGACCGCCTCCTGGAGGCGGCCCGGCAGGCCGCGGCACCGGAGGCGCACTCCCTGCTCCGCCGGGCCCTGGACATGGCCTCCGCACCGCTTCTCGGGGACGAGCCGGACTCGGAGTGGCTCGAGGGCCAGCGCAACGCCTACACGGCCCGCGTGACCGAGGCCCGCGTGCTGTCGGCCGAGACCGGCCTGGAGCTGGGCCGCTGCCCGGAGTCCGTCGCCCAGGCGAGGAGGGTGCTCGCGGGCGATCCGCTGCACGAACGCGCCTGGACCGTGCTCGTGCTGGGACTGGAGCGCTCGGGCCGTCATGTGGAGGGCCTGCAGGAGTACGACCGCTGCCGCCGGATCCTCGGCGAGGAGCTGGGGTGCGCTCCGGCGCCTGCCGTGCAGGCCGCCTACGGGCGCATGCTGCAGGCGACGGCGACGACGGGCAGTGAGCTGGGACTGGCCCTGTCCGCCCTCCTGGTGCTGCACGGCCCCTGCGGTGACACGGAGTGGTTGCCGGGCGCACCGCCTCCGCTGGCGCGCGAGGAGGCCGCCACGGTCCTCCAGGCCTTCCTGGGGCGCACCCTCGCCCCGGCCGGCTGAGGCGGGCGGCACGGTGGACCGGTGCGCCGGGAGATCGACCCGAAGAGCATGCCCCCTCGTCAAGCGCCGAAATGGGGACACGTGCCCAGCTGGCGGCAGGGATTTGCGATCGGCATACTACTCGTACGTAATGCACGGGTTGCCGGGGGGCTGGTCGGACATGGCCGAGGGGCTGGGGGAAGTGCACGATGGGCGCACCTCGATACTGGTGGTCGACGACCACACCACGTTCGCGGAGCTCCTGACCGGCGCGCTGCGCCAGGAGACGGACCTGCACGCGGTCGGCGTGGCCGACGACGTCGAGTCGAGCGTTCGCCTGTGCGGCATGCTGCGGCCCGACGTCGTGGTCATGGACTACCACCTCTCCGGCGGCAACGGGGTGACGGCCGCCGCGCGGATCCTCCGCGAGCGGCCGGGGACACGGATCGTCATGCTGACCGGGGACCCGGCGCAGCACGTCCTGGAGGCCGCGGCGGCCACGGGGATCTGCGCCTTCCTGCCGAAGGACGGCTCGCTCGCGACGCTGCTCGAGACCATCCGCAGCGCCCGCTGCGGCACGATGGCGGTCCACCCGTCGTTGCTGGCCGCGGACCACCCCAGCCGTCGTGGGGGCGCCGCGGTGCCGGCGCTCACCCAGCGCGAGCTGCAGGTCCTGCAGCTCATGGCCCAGGGCCACAGCGTGGGCACGAACGCCCGGCTGCTGAGCATCAGCCCGAACACCTGCCGTGGCTACGTGAAGACGATCCTCGCCAAGCTGGGGGCCCACTCCCAGCTCGAGGCGGTCGCCGTCGCCTCGAGGCTCGGCCTGCTGACGGGCCGGTCATGAGGCGCCTGCTCTCGCGCCCCGAGCGCCCTGGGCACACGGCCGGGGACCTGATGTCCGACTGGCCGGTGGCTCCACCGGCCCTGGCCACGGACCGGTCCGAGGTCCGGACTGCCGTGCAGCGGTTCCTGCTGACCGGCCTCCTGGTGCTGCTCGTCGCCGCGGTGCCCGCGACCTGGTGGATCCGGGCCGTGGCCGAGGAGCATGCCGTGGAGCACGTCCTGCGCGTCACCCAGCGGTTGGCCGACTACGCCGTGGCGCCCTTGATCACCGACGACCTGCTCGCGGGCGACGCGGCGGCCACCGCCCAGCTGGACGTCCGGCTGCAGCCCTGGCTGGACGACGGCACCATCCACCGCATCAAGATCTGGGACGAGGACGGGACCATCGTCTACGCCGACGAGCACGAGCTCATCGGCCAGAACTACGGCCCGCCCTCCTGGGACGACGACCTCGTGGCCCGGGGCGAGGGGATCGCCACCGTCGAGCACCAAGAGGACGCGGAGAACGCGCACGAGTCCGGTGCAGGACGGCTCGTCGAGGTCTACGTCGGGTTCGTGCCGGTCGCCGGGGAGCAGCTCGTCTTCGAGGCCTACTACGACGACGCGATCGTGCAGGACGAGCAGCGCTCGGTGCTCATGGGCATGGCCCCCGCGCTCCTGCTGACGCTGGTGCTGTTCCAGCTGGCCCAGCTCGCCCCGGCCGTGGGCCTCGCCCGGCGGATCCAGGACCATCGGGCGGCCCGGGCCCGGCTGCTCCAGCACGCCGTGGACGCGGCCGAGCTGGAGCGCGTCCGGGTCGCCCGGGACCTGCACGACGACGTGATCCAGGACCTCGCCGGACTCTCCTACGCCCTCGAGGCCCAGGAGATGCATGCCGGTCCGGAGCAACGCGGCGTGCTCGGCCGCACCCGTTCGATCCTGCAGGGCAGCCTGCGCACGCTGCGCGGGATCACCACGGCCCTCTACTCGCCCGACCTGCTGACCCTCGGCCTGCCGAAGGCCATGGCGAACCTGGCGGAGCCGCTCGCGCAGCGCGGGGTCGACACCAGTGTGCAGATCGATCCCGCCGTGTTCCTCGCACCGGACCAGGAGGGGATGTTCCTGAAGGTGGCCAGGGAGGCCCTCGCCAACATCTCGAAGCACGCCCACGCCTCCACGGTCACGGTGCACCTCGGCGTGGAGCACGGGGCCACGGTGCTGACGGTCAGCGACGACGGCACCGGCTTCGACGACTCCGGCTCGTCGCCGGAGGGCCATCTCGGGCTGCGCATCATGCGGGACATCGCCGACGCCGCGGGGGCCGAGCTCTCGATCCGGTCCCGGCCGGGGGTGGGGACCACCGTGGTGACGACCCTGCCCCACGACGCGGTGACCGTGCGGCTCTGACACCCCGCGTCCTGTCCCGGCCGCCCCGGACACGGGGGTCAGCGGCGGGAGCTCAGCCGGTGGCGCCGGCCGGCAGGTCGGCGGTCATGTCCTCGACGTAGCGGCGCACCTCGGTGCCGAACAGCTCGATGCTGCGCGTCATCCGGGCGTGGTCCAGGGTGCCCACGGCGTACTTGAGGTCGAAGCGGGCGGCGCCCAGCGCCGCCGAGGAGCGCACGATCTTGCGGGCCACGGTCTCCGGGGAGCCCACGAAGTAGGCGCCCTCCGGGCCGCACATCGCGTCGAACTCCGCGCGGGTCAGCGGGCCCCAGCCGCGCTCCCGGCCGATCCGGGCGTGCGTGTAGGCCTGGTGGGGGAAGAACTCCTCACGGGCCTGCTCGTCGGTCTCCGCGACGTAGCCCGGGGAGTGGAAGGCCACCGGCTGCGGCTCCTTGCCGAAGTGCTCGAGGGCCTGGCGGTAGTAGTCCGCGAAGGGCGCGAAGGCGGCGGGGCTCCCGCCGATGATCGCGAAGATCACGGGCAGCCCGTAGTGGGCGGCGCGCACCACCGACTGGGGCGAGCCGCCCACGGCGATCCACGCGGGCAGCGACCCGGACTCGGTCCTGGGGTGGACCTCCAGCCCGCGGATGGGCGCGCGCAGCCGGCCCTCCCAGTCGATGACGCCCTCGGTGCGCAACCGGTCGAACAGCTGCAGCTTCTCCTCGAACAGGGCCTCGTACTCGTCGAGCGGATAGCCGAACAGGGGGAAGGACTCGGTGAAGGACCCGCGCCCGAGGATGACCTCGGCGCGCCCGGAGGAGAGGGCGTCCACGGTGGCGAAGCGCTGGTAGACGCGCACCGGGTCGTCGGAGCTGAGCACGGTCACGGCCGAGCCCAGGCGGATCCGCTCGGTCACCGTGGCGATGCCCGCCAGGACCGTCTCGGGCGAGGAGACCGCGAAGTCCTCCCGGTGGTGCTCGCCGATGCCGAAGAAGTTCAGGCCCACCCGGTCGGCCAGCGTGGCCTCGGCGACGACGTTGCGGATGACCTGGGCGCCGCTGAGCATCCGCCCGTCCGGGCCGGGATAGAGGTCGCCGAAGGTGTTGAGGCCGAGCTGGAGGGTCATGGCGGTGCTCCTCGTCGTGATTTTGTGGATGCATCCATAAAAGTCGCGGCCGGACGGTTCTATTCCGGGTGCCCGTCCCGGCCCGCCGTCCCGGTCAGCGCGTGAGCCATCCCCAGGCGGTGTGCTTCTCGGGGCCCGGGACGCCGCTGACGATCCAGGCGATGTCGTCCGTGGAGAGTGGGAACGGCGGCGCCGCGTCCTGCTCGGCGGCGGGCTCGAGCTCGTCCACGTGCTCGAGGCTCCACAGCTCGGCGAACAGCTGAGTCGGCCCGCGCCGGTCCAGCAGCCGCTCGCGCACCTCCTCGGCCTGCTCGTCCAGGTGGTCCTGCAGGAATCCGGAGAGCTCAGCCGCGAAGGCGTCCGCGCCCGCCTCCGCCGGGTCGATCTCCCACGTCCGGCGCACCACCGTCAGCACCTCGTCGTCGCTCAGGGCGGCGCCGTCCCGGCGGGGGTCGGGGACCTCGGCCGGTGCCGGCTCGCCGGCGGCGACGGCCAGGAACCGCTCCTGGAGGGCGAGCAGCGCGGCCACGGCCAGGAGGTCGTCCACCCGGGGACCGGGCCCCGTGGCGGAGCGGCCCGGAGCGCCCTCATCCACCACCGCCCCGTCGTCGTCGCCCGCGGCCGGAGGGGCGAGGAGAGCCTCCCAGGCGTGGCGCACCCAGGCCCAGACGCGCTCGGGGCCGGCGGCGCGGATCGAGGACGGGCGCCATCCGGCGGTGGCGGCGCGCCACCGCCCGTCCAGGGCGGGCTCGCCGGGGGCGGCCGCGGAGGGACCCGTGGGCTCGACGGGTTCGGGGGCGGGATGGCTGAACACGTACTGCTCCTCGGTCGGTCGGGCAAGGCGGATCCGCCCCCAGCGTAGGGCCCTGCCCCGCCCCGCACCCGGGCGGGGCGGCCCGCGACCACCGCGCCCCGAGCGCGGGCCCGCGCCCGGCGAATGGACGATCGTCCAGACTCCCGCGTCATAGGTCTTCATTCTCCCGGAACCCCTGGTCACAGCGGACTTCCCTCTGTTTACCTATGCAATGTCCACCAAAGGGTGGACAGCCGGTGCGCCTCCGGGCTGGAGACGACGCCGGCACCCCTCCATTTCCGCACCTCCCCCGGTGCCCCCAGATCGGAACGCGCTATGACCCCCCACATCGCGCGGCGGTTCCGCACGGCCTCTCGGCCCCTCGGTGCGCTCGCCGCTGTCGTTTCCCTGGTCCTGTCCTCCTTCCTCCTCGGCACCGGCCCCGCTGCGGCCGCCGAGACCCCGACCACCGGCTTCACCCGTGGTTTCACCGCGCCGAACGGCCTCAGCTCCACCTACAACCTGTACGCCGACGGCATCGACCGCTCGAAGCCGGTGGGCGTGGCCTTCTACTTCGACGGCGACGGCCAGTACTGGGCCCAGCGGCCGACCGGATCGGTGGTGCGGAACATGGCCCGGCACGCGGCCGCCCGGAACATGGTCCTGGTCGTCCCCCTGTCCCCGGACCGCACCGGCAGCCGCACCTGGTGGGAGAACATCGACGCCAACGGGGACTGGTTCCGCGCCCTGTCCGGCCACCTCGTCCAGCGCTACGGCCTGGACACCAACCGGGTGTGGCTGACCGGGTACTCCGGCGGCGCGGAGTTCATCACCATGGAGGTGCTGGCCGACCGGCAGAACTGGATCCGGGGTGGCGGTGCCGTGGTGATCGGCGGCGGCGGCGCCCGGAAGATGCAGACCGCTCCGTCCGCGGCCGTGAAGTCCCTGCCGATCCAGTGGGTCACCGGCGCGGACGACATCGCCGGCGCCACGCAGCCCGCGACCTGGTCGGCCCTCGCCTCCGCCCGGCGGGGGCAGCAGAGCTACGCGGCCCAGGGCTTCACCCGCACCAGCCTCCAGGTGCCCGCGGGCGTCAACCACCACGAGTACGACCAGGCCGCGCTCCTCGACGCGGCCCTGCGGACGTACGGCAGCGCGTCCGTCCCGGCCCCGGCTCCCGTGGTCCCGGGCCCGTTCAAGGACGTGCCCGCCACCCACACCTTCGCCCCGGAGATCACCTGGGTGAAGAACCGCGCCGTGCTGCGCGGCTGGCCCGACGGCACCTACCGCCCCGCCCACCAGATGACCCGCGAACAGGTCGCCGCCGCCCTCTACCGCCTGGCCGGCTCCCCCGCCTACACCCCCCCGCGCACCTCCCCCTTCACCGACGTGCCCACCAGCCACGTCTTCTACAAGGAGATCGCCTGGCTGCACGCCAAGGGCATCTCCACCGGCTGGGCCGCCGCCGACGGCACGCGCACCTACAAGCCCGCCCAGCGGGTCAGCCGCGACCAGATGGCCGCGTTCTTCTACCGCCAGGCCGGCAAACCGGCCTACACGCCCCCGCGGACCTCCCCGTTCGTGGACGTCTCCACCGGCCAGGGCTTCTATAAGGAGATGGCCTGGCTGCAGGCCACCGGCATCTCCACCGGCTGGAAGGACGGCACCTACCGCCCCGGCGCCGGCACCAGCCGCGACGTCATGGCCGCCTTCCTGCACCGGTACGCCGAGAACTCCTGATCGGGGCCCGTGGCCGGGCGGGGCTCACGGCTCGGGGTCCACCACCATCGCCGAGCCGCCGTAGCCGCGCTCGGTCTCGGCCGCCGCGACGAAGCGCCCGTCCCCCAGGACGCGGATCGCCGAGGCGTTGCCGATCCAGCGCACGTCCTCCAGCTCGTGACCGAGCTCGCGCAGCTGCGCACCGGTGGGCGAGCCGGCGAGGCCGAGGTCGGCGCCCTCGGTCCCGTTGCGGGAGCTCAGCCGCGGAGCGGCCACGGCGTCGACCAGGGCGAGGTCCCGGTCGATGTGCCCGGTGAGGATCTGCGCCACGGTGGTGATGATCGTGGCCCCGCCGGGGGTGCCGACCGACATCCACGGCTCCCCGTCCCGCAGCACGATCGTCGGGCTCATCGACGAGCGGGGCCGTTTGCCCGGCCCCGGCAGGTTCGGGTCGGGCACGCCCTCGGTCAGGGGCGCGAAGTTGAAGTCGGTCAGCTCGTTGTTGAGCAGGAACCCGTGCCCGGGGACCGTGATCCCGGAGCCGCCGGTCTGCTCGATGGTGAGGGTGTAGGAGACCACGTTGCCCCAGCGGTCCGCCACGTTGAGGTGGGTGGTCGAGACCCCGCCGGCGGGCTCGGGCTGGCGGGCCTGCCCCGTCCCGCACGCGGCGTAGTCCCCGTCGGGCTCCCCGAAGGCGATGGGCCGGGGCTGGGCGGCCCCCTCCTCGAAGAGACAGGCGCGCTCGTCGGCGAACTCCTGGCTCGTCAGCTCCGTGACGGGCACGCCCGCCACGTCCCCGATCCACCGGTTGCGGTCGGCGAAGGCGGTGGCCGTGGCCTCCGAGAAGCGGTGCAGGTACTGGGCCTCGGGGACGTCCGCGAGGGCGGTGCCGGTCCGCTCGTCGTAGGCCTCCAGCAGGTTGAGGGTCTCGGCCACCGTGATCCCCCCGGAGCTGGGCAGGCCCATGCCGTAGACCTCCAGGCCGCGGTACTCGGTGGAGACCGGGTCCTTGAGCAGGGCCTCGTAGGAGCCGAGGTCCTTCCGGGTCATCTCCCCGGGCAGGACGTCCACGCCCTCGGCGGTGGTGGGCCCCCGGCTCTCCTCGACGATCGCCGCCCCGATCGACCCGTCGTAGAAGGCGCCGGTGCCCTCGTGCCGGATGGTGCGGTAGGTGCGGGCCAGGTCCGGGTTGCGGAACACGTCCCCGACCGCCGGGGCCTCGCCGTCGCGCAGGAAGAGCTCCGCCGTGGCGGGGAACTTCCGGAAGCGCTCGGCGTTGGACGCCGTCTGCTCGGAGAAGTTCTCGTCCACCGTGAAGCCGCGGGCGGCGATCCGCTCGGCGGGACGCAGCAGCCGGTGCAGATCCATCGTGCCGAACTCCTCGGCGGCCGTCTCCCAGGTGGCCAGCGTCCCCGGCACGCCCACGGACGCCCCGGAGCTGACCACGGTGGCGAAGTCCAGCGGCTCGCCGTCCTCGCCCAGGAACTCGTCCTCGGTGTAGCTGGCCGGGGCGGTCTCGCGCCCGTCGATCGTGCGGACCTCTCCGGTCGCGGCGTCGTAGTGGACGAAGAAGCCGCCGCCGCCGATGCCCGCGGAGTACGGCTCGGTGACGCCCAGGGTGGCGGCGGCGGCCACGGCGGCGTCCGCGGCGTTGCCGCCCCGCTCGAGGACGTCGATGCCCACCTGGCTCGCCAGCGGGTCCACCGAGGAGACCGCCCCGCCGCCGCCGGTCATGGTGGGGACATTGGGCAGCTCCGCGGTGACGGGCGAGCCGCGGCCCCCGTGCTGCCGATCCTCGTGCGCGACGGCCGCGGAGCCGCCGAGAACGGTGCCGGAGACGCCGAGCGCTCCGGCCAGACCCAGTGCGAGGTACCTCAGGGATGCGCGCATGGGCTCATGCTGGCACCGGAGTCCCGCCCCCACCAGGGCTGATGCTCAGATGTCCGCGGGTTGCGCGGGGGCCTCCGCCGGCTGCGAGGCCGTCACCAGCCGGCGCACCACCGTCTCGGCGTCCGCCGAGGGATTGCCGAAGCGGTGCATCGTGACGGCGACGGCCTGCTCGGCGAGCATCGGGAGCATCTCCACGCGGGAGGCGCCGACCACCGGATCCGCGAGCACGTCGATCTCGGGCCGCCCCGCGAGCGCCTCGGCCAGCCCGTGGGCCGTCCCCACCACCCGGATCCGGCCGGACCCGCTGGGGTCCGACCAGTCCGCGGCCACCCGGGCGAAGGCCTCGTCCCCGCACGGGTCCAGCACGGAGCGGAACAGCTCGCGCACCTCCCCCGGCACCTCGGCCGCCGGGACGAGGATCACGCGGGAGCAGGAGCGTACGGCGGCCAGTCCCACCCGGATCACGTCGGTGAGCGGGGCGTCCTCCGCGGCGCGCACGACGACGTCGCGCGGGCGGTAGCGGAACAGGTTCGCCTCGCACGCCAGGCCGGTGGCGTCGTGGACGCGGCCGAACTCCCGCTCCCACCAGGCCTGGTCCTGTTCGGCGCAGGCGGTGAGCCAGGCCGCGTCGGCCTCCGGGACCAGGGGGCGCAGGGCCTCGAGGTGGTGGGCGATCGGTGCGGCGGGGTGCGCCGCGATGTCGCTCTGCCCGGCCGGGTCCTGCGCGAAGGGGGCCTTCTGCCAGGAGCCGAGCTGGACCAGGTAGTTGGGCCCGCCGGCCTTGGCGCCCAGCCCCACGGAGGACCTCTTCCAGCCGCCGAAGGGCTGGCGCTGGACGATGGCGCCGGTGATGCCCCGGTTGACGTACAGGTTGCCCGCCTCGACCAGGTCCACCCAGGTGCTGATCTCCTCGGGGTCCAGGGAGTGCAGCCCGGCGGTGAGGCCGTAGTCCACGGCGTTCTGCAGCTCGAGGGCCTCGTACAGGTCGGAGGCCTCCATGAGACCCAGGACCGGCCCGAAGCACTCGGTGCGGTGGTAGAAGGAGCCCGGGGCCACCCCGGTCTTGATCCCGGGCCGCCACAGCCGCCCGGTGTCGTCGAGCTGCCGGGGCTCGAGCAGCCACTCCTCCCCCGGGTCCAGCCGGGTGAGGGCCCGGCGCAGCTTCCCGCCCGGTTCGTCGATGGTCGGGCCCACGGTGGCCTGCAGGTTCTGCGGCCAGTCCACCACCATCGAGGAGGCGGCGTCGAGCAGCTGGCGGCGGAACCGCGGGGACCGGGCCACGCTGCCCACGAGGATCCCGAGGGAGGCCGCCGAGCACTTCTGCCCGGCGTGGCCGAAGGCGCTGGTGACGAGGTCCCACACCGCCCGGTCCCGGTCGGCGCTGGGGGTGATCACCATGGCGTTCTTGCCGGAGGTCTCGGCGGTCAGGGGGCGGCCCGGGCGCCAGGAGCCGAACAGCTGGGCCGTCTCGTAGGCGCCGGTGAGCACGATCCGGTCCACCCCGGGGTGGGAGACGAGCGCCTGCCCGACCTCCCCCTCCACGGAGTCCACGAGCTGGAGCACGTCCCGGGGCACTCCCGCCTCCCACAGGGCCTCCACCACGGCGGTCGAGCAGCGCCGGACCTCGGGGGCGGGCTTGTGCAGCACCGCGGCCCCGGCGGCCAGCGCCGCCACCGTGGAGCCGGTGGGGATGGCCAGCGGGAAGTTCCACGGCGGGGTGACCAGCACCAGCCGGTCGGGGACGAAGCGGGCGCCGTCGACGGCCTCGAGCTCGAGGGCCCGGCGGGCGTACCAGCGGCAGAAGTCGACCGCCTCGGAGACCTCCGGGTCGGACTGCCCCAGGGTCTTGCCCGCCTCCGCGCCGGCCACGGCGAGCAGGTGGCCGCGGCGGGCGGCCAGCACGTCGGCGGCCCGGTTGAGGATCTCCGCGCGCTCCCGGGCGCCACGGCCGTGCCAGTCCTCCGCGGCGGCCCGGCCGGTGGCCACCAGCCGCTCCACGTCGGGCGCGTCCACCGGCCCGGGCACGGGCAGCTCCTCGTACCAGCGGCGGTCCGTGATCCGGGCGGCGATGTCCTCGGCCCACGCCTGGTTCGCCGGGACCGCGACGTCGGTGTCGGGCTCGTTGCGGAAGGCCTCGTCCAGCGGCAGGTGCGCGGAGCCGGCGCCGGGGGCGCTGCGGTCCTGGGCGCGGGCGGG
Organism: Kocuria sp. SM24M-10; assembly: GCF_001027955.1. Classification (NCBI taxonomy): domain Bacteria; kingdom Bacillati; phylum Actinomycetota; class Actinomycetes; order Micrococcales; family Micrococcaceae; genus Kocuria; species Kocuria sp. SM24M-10. The sequence goes on from NZ_LDNX01000062.1 coordinate 80,229, forward strand.
CACCGGGTCGGTGTCCTGCCGCGGGTCCAGGGCCTCGAGGGCCGCGCGGAAGCGGCGCTCCTCCCGGGCGAAGACCTCGTTGTCCGGGGCCAGGTCGAAGATCCCCGACATGAAGTTCTCGTGCGAGGCGTTCTCCTCGAGCCGGCGCACGAGGTAGGACACCGCGACGTCGAACTCGGCGGGGCGCACCGCGGGCACGTAGAGCAGCAGTTCGCCGACGTCCGCGCTGACCGCCCGCGCCTGTTCCACCGCCATGCCCTGGAGCATCTCGAACTCGATCCGCTCCGTCACGCCGCGGCGCTGCGCGAGCAGGTGGGCGAAGGCGATGTCGAAGAGGTTGTGCCCGGCCACGCCGAGCCGCAGCCCGGTCATCCGCTCCGGGCGGAAGACCCAGTCCAGGACCCGCTTGTAGTTGGTGTCGGTGCCCTGCTTGGTGTCCCACGTGGCCAGGGGCCAGCCGTGCAGCTCGGCGTCCACCCGTTCCATGGGCAGGTTGGCGCCCTTGACCAGACGGACCTTGATCCCGGCGCCGCCGGCCGCCACCCGCTCGGCGGACCACGCGGAGAGCCGCCGGACCACCGCGAGCGCGTCCGGCAGGTAGGCCTGGACCACGATCCCGGCCTCGAGCCCGCGCAGCTCCGGGCGCTCGAGCAGCCGGGTGAACACCTCCGTGGTCAGGTGCAGGTCGGAGTAGACCTCCATGTCGAGGTTGATGAACTTGCTCCCGGCCGGGGCCTGGGCCGCCGCCCGGTAGACGGGCAGCAGCCGCTCGACGACCGCCGCCACGGTGCCCTCGAAGCCCCAGTGGGACAGCTGCGGCACCACCGAGGAGACCTTGAGGGAGACGTAGTCGACGTCGTCGCGGTCCAGCAGCGCGGCGGCGTCAGCCAGGTGCTTGTCCGCCTCCTCCTGGCCGAGGACCTCCTCGCCCAGGAGGTTGATGTTGAGCCGGTGCCCCTGGGCGGTCAGCTTCCGCACGGCCTGCCCGAACGGCTTGGGCCGGGCGTCGACGATCATGTGCCCCACGAGCCGGCGCAGCCGGGCGCGCGCGGCGGGGACGACCACCTGCGGGGCTGTGGACGCCATGGCGGCCCCGGCCCGGATCTGGGCGCGGTCCGCGGCCGGCATGGTGCGCGGGACGATCTCCGCGACGGCGCGCAGGGCCCGGGCCGCCGCGCGGACGTCCTCGGTGCGCACCACCCGGTCCACGAAGCCCACGGTGAACTCGAGCCCGTGGGGGTCCTGCAGAACGGTGGCGAGGCGGTCGGCGGCTCCGTCCCGGTGCTTCCGGCCGTCGGCGGCGCGGGTGAGCCACTCGCGGACCAGGGCGACGGCCTCGTCGGCCAGCGCGCGGGAGTCGGGAACGGACGGGGCGTCGGCGGACATGGCGGCACTCTCCTGGGAGCTCCGCCCGGCAGCGGTGCCGAGGCACTCCCTCGGCCACCGGCCGCATCCACCGGGCGTCACGGTGGCCGGTGAGACCACGCTACGGCTGCGGGACCGCCGGCGGAAGAGCCGGTGCGGAAGAGCCCGCGCGTCCCCTAGCGGTGCGCGTGCTCCAGGATGTCCGAGGCGAGCCGGCCCATGACGGCCTTGTGCGGGCCGAGCATGGCGTACCAGTAGGCGCGGCCGGCCGCGCCCGCGGGCCGGAAGACCGTGGTCTGGCGGTAGAGGCAGCCGCCGTCCGCCCGGGGTTCCAGGAAGATGTCCAGCCAGGCCTCCCCGGGCATCCGGACCAGGGCACGCAGCCGCAGCCGCCGTGACGGCTCGAGGGCCTCGACCGTCCACCAGTCCAGGCGCTGCCCGGGCGCCAGCCGGTCCGGGTCCTCGCGGTGGCGCAGCCGCCCGGGCGGCAGGCCGAGGCGGTTGGCGGCGGCGCGGGCCGCCCAGAGGCGGTCGGTGCTGTACCAGCCGCGTTCCCCGCCGATGCCCTCGACGACCGCCCACACCGCGTCCCGGTCGGCCGAACTGGTGCGCTGCACCGTGTCGACGTAGAAGCCCTGCGTCCGTCCCATGCCCCTATCCAAGCACGGAGGGGAGCCGGGCCGGGGAGGCTCGGGTCAGCGCACCGGGATCCCGAAGCGCGCGAGGTGCTCGAGCAGCCCGTCGGTGGTCGGCAGCGCCGAGAGCTCCTGCGGGGCGACCCACCGGACCTCGTCGGCGTCGTCGCCGGGGCGCAGCGTCCCGCCGAGGTACGCGGCCGCGACGTCGTGCACCTCGTAGACCACGCCCGGCCCGCCGGGGACGCGCACCACCCCGAGCTCGCGCTCGGCGCGCACCCGGGCGCCGGTCTCCTCGAAGGCCTCCCGGACGGCGGCCTCGGCCACCGTCTCACCGGGCTCCACCCGACCGCCCGGCACGCTCCAGCGACCGCGCTGCGGGTCCGTGCCCCGGCGGATCAGCAGCAGCCGGCCGTCCGCGCCGACGACCACCGCCGCGGCGGCCCGGACGATGCGCATGCCCCGACACTACCGCCGGCGGGTGCGGACCCATCGCCCCATTTCAGGCAAATGCATTGAAATGCACGTCGTGCGGTCCTACCCTGGGACCACCCCCAGCGGGCCGGACTCGTCAGGATGCGAACGAGGAGGTGCCACCGTGACGTCGTCGATGCGGCGCTCCCGTGCCGCCGCCCTGCGCCTGGCCCTGCTCTCCGCACTGACCGCCCTCGGCTGGCTCCTGCTCGGAGCGACCGGGGCGAGCGCCGCGGAGGGCCCCGTGGGCGGGCTCGGTCACCACCTCGGCGGCACGGTCCGCGACGTCCTGCAGCCGGCACCCCCCGCGGAGTCGCCGGTTCCCGCACCCGCGTCACCGGTCGAGCTCCGCACCGGCCCGCTCGTCGAGGAGGTCACCGGCACCGTCGGCGGCCTGACGGGGGCGGTCGAGGGGCTCGCCGTCCCGCTCGCCGACGCGGTGGACAGCACCGTCGCCGCGGTGCCCGTGGTCGGCGGGATCGCGCCGTCCGGCACCGTGGGCACCCCCGCCCGGGAGACCACCGGACTGGTCGAGGGCCTCAGCGGCACGGTGGAGGCGGCCGCCCGGCCCGTCACCGGGACCGTGGACGAAGTGCTCGTCCAGGCCCCCGTCGTCGGGCAGGATCCCGTCCCCGGCCTGCCGCCTCTCGTCCCCGCTCCGGGAGTCGCGCCCGTTCCGTCCGCCCCGCAGACGGCTCCGCTCGACGCCGGGTCGCCGGCCGAGGCGCCGGGGACCCCGGTGCCCCCGACCTCCGCCCCGTCGCGGGACGGAGTGCGGGAAGCCCAGGTCCTCGACGGCGCCGTTGCCGCTCCTGCAGAGCGCGCACCTGCCGGGCTCACCGCGCCTGCCGTGGCCGGCGACCCTGCCGCGGCTGCGGCACGACTGCGGACGGAGACGGTGACCCCGGCAGCGGCGATCGCCCCGCGGGCAGGTGTCATCTCGCCCGCTGATCTGCTCCGCGCGCTGGTCGTTCCCCCGGGCGGCAGCGGCGCCGTCGCGGCGGCCCAGGCTCCGGCCGAGGCCGGTGTCCACGCGGGTGGCCAGGGGGTCGGCACGGCCGGGACGAGCTCCTCGTCGTCCGGGAGCGGAGGCACCGGCTCACCGTTCGGCGACTCCGGTGCCGGCGCCTGGCCCGGCATGCCCGGGGAGGCCGTCGTCCTGGACCTGACGGCCCGGTCGACGGCCGACGGCACCGAGCTGCTGCGCGGCGCCGCGGAGGACCTCCCGGCGCCCCCGGCGTTCGACCCCGGTTCCACACCTGATTGATGAGGACTGCCCTGCCCGTTCGCGGGCAGACGCAGCCCTCCGGCCGCCCTGCGGTCACCCGTCATCACATCAGGAGAACAGTCATGCATCAGGACATTCGTCGCGGCCTGTACGGCCTCGTCCTCGCCGCCGGCATCGCCGCCATCGGCTCGTCGGAGGCGTCCGCCGCCGAGACCTCGGGCCAGGACGGCCTGCTCGCCGGCAACCAGGTCGTCCCCGTGCTCACCGCCCCTGTCACCGTCGAGGGCAACCCGATCACCCTCATCGGCGACCCCACCACCGGCACCG
>NZ_LDNX01000063.1:0-11752 GCF_001027955.1 Kocuria sp. SM24M-10
GGCAGCTGTCGCTCCTCTCGGGCTTCCCGCCGCGCCCGCCGCGGCCGGACACCAAGGGCGTGGGCGCGGCGCTGCTGGCCGAGCCCGATCCCGTGGCCCGGGTGCTGCTGGACACCCACGTCCCGCACCTGGACCGGGCCTTCGACTACGCCGTGCCCGCCGAGCTGGCGGACACGGCGGTGCCCGGTGCCCGGGTCAAGGTCGGCTTCGCGGGCCAGGAGCTGACCGGCTACGTGCTCGAGCGGGCCGCCGACTCGGAGGTGATGGCCCGGATCCAGCCGCTGCGCCGGGTGCTGTCCCCGCTGCCCGTGCTGACCCCGGAGATCGCCCTGCTCGCCGAGGACATCGCCGCGCGCGCGGCCGGCACCACCGCCGACGTCGTGCGGCTGGCGGTCCCGCCGCGGGTCGCCCGGGTGGAGAAGGAGGTCGAGCAGCGCCTGGCCGAGGCGCCGGGGCACTCGACCGGCCTGTCCCCGCACGTGCCCGGACCCTCCCACGACGCCGCCCTGGCGGACTACGCCGGCGGGCCGGAGTTCCTGGCCGAGCTCGGCGCCGGCGGTGCCCCGCGCGCCGTGGTCGAGGTGCTGCCCGCCCATCCCGCCCACGACTGGACGGACGTGCTGGCCGCCGCAATCGGTGCCGCCTGGCGGGCCGGGCGCGGGGCGGTGGCGGTCGTGGCCGACCAGAAGGCGCTGGCCCGGCTGGAGCGCTCGGTGGTGGACGAGATCGGCGCCGAGCACCTGGTGCGCCTGCACGCCGAGGACGGGCCCACCCCGCGCTACCGGGCGTTCCTCGCCGCGGCCACCGGCCAGGTCCGGGTGGTCCTGGGCACCCGCTCGGCCGCCTACGCGCCCGTGGACGACCTCGGGCTCGTGGCCTGCTTCGACGACGGCGACGAGAACCTCGTGGAGCAGCGCGCGCCCTACCAGCACGTGCGCGACGTGCTGTTGCTGCGGGCCGGGCGCAGCGGGTGCGGGGCGCTGTTCGCCGGGCACGCGGTCAGCCCCGAGGCCCAGCGGCTCGTGGTCTCCGGCTGGGCCCGGCGGCTGGCCCCGGCGCGGGAGGTGCTGCGGGTGCACATGCCGCGGATCGTCTCGACCGCCGACTCCTTCCACGCCGCCCGGGACCCGCTGGCCTCCCGCGCCCGGCTGCCCGAGACGGCCTACCGGGCGGCCCGGGAGGGGCTGGAGCGGGGCCCGGTCCTGGTGCAGGTGGCCCGCGCCGGCTACGCCCCCCACCTGGCCTGCGAGCGGTGCCGGGAGCCGGCCCGGTGCACCGCCTGCGACGGACCCCTCGGGGTGGTGTCCCGGCGCGGGGTGCCCCGCTGCGGCTGGTGCGGGCGCTCGGCGCACTCCTGGGCCTGCGCCGCGTGCGGGTCCCGGCGGATGCGCCTGGTCACCGTCGGGGCGCTGCGCACGGCCGAGGAGCTGGGGCGGGCCTTTCCCCAGGTGCCGGTCGTCGCGTCCTCCGGGGAGGCGGTGCGCGCGGAGGTGCCCGGCAGCCCGGCCCTGGTGGTGGCCACCCCGGGGGCGGAGCCGGTGGCGGAGGGCGGCTACGCGGCGGCGCTGCTGCTCGACGGCAACCAGATGCTCATGCGCCCGGCCCTGCGCGCGGCGGAGCAGACGCTGCGCCGGTGGTTCAACGCCGCGGCGCTGGTCCGCCGGGCCCGGGACGGCGGGGTCGTGGTGGTCACCGCCGAGCACGAGAGCGCCGTGGGGGCGTTCGTGCGCTGGGACCCGGCCGGCCACGCCGAGCGGGAGCTCGTGGAGCGCCAGGCCCTCGGGCTGCCGCCCGCGGTGCGCTCGGCGGCGCTGACCGGGCCCGCGGCGGCGGTCGCGGCGTTCCTGGCCGACCTCGAGCTGCCGGCCGCGGTGCGGGTGATCGGGCCCACCCCGCTGGAGGACCACGGGGCGGGTCCGGACGGGGAGCCGGCCCCGCACCGGGCGCTGCTGTTCTTCGGCTACGGCGTGGCCGGGGAGGTGACCCGGCGGCTGCGGGCGGCCCGCGCCCAGGCCTCCGCGCTGCGCAAGCACCCGCCGGTGCACGTGCGCTGCGACGTCACCGACCTGCTCTAGCGCTGTCCCGGGCGAGCGCTGCCCTGCACCGGCGCCGGCCCGACGCGCGGCGGGCCCGTTCCCGCACGGGTCCATCGGGCACGCCCCGGGCGGGCCCGGTCACAGCGAGCGCTTCTCGAACAGCGCGGCGGTGCCGATGCCCCCGGCGGAGCTGATCATCGCCAGCAGCAGGCTGCCCTCCGGCAGGTCGCGGGCCCGCGCGAGCAGACGGACCACGGACACCGCCCCGGAGGCCCCGTAGGCGTGCCCGAGGGCCAGGGCGCCGCCGTCGGCGTTGAGCACGTCCTCGTCCACGCCGAGCAGGTCGGTGCAGGCCAGCACCTGCCCGGCGAAGGCCTCGTTGAACTCCACGGCGGCCAGCCGGTCGGCGGGCACGTGCTGGGCGCCCAGCAGCTCCCGGGCGGCCACGGCCGCGCCGAGCCCGAGCCGGGCCGGGTCCACCCCCACGGTCGCCGCGCCGCGGAAGGCGAGCCCGGTGCGCAGGCCCAGCTCCCGCGCCGTGGCCGGGAGGGCAACCAGGACGGCGGCCGCCCCGTCCGCGTCGGCGCAGGAGTTGCCGGCCGTCACGGTCCCGCCGCGGGCGAAGGCGGCGGGAAAGCGGGCCAGCAGGGCCGCGTCCAGCCGCGGCCGCGGGCCGTTGTCGGCGTGCACGCTCCCGCGCGGGCCGGTCACCGCGACCAGCTCGTCGTCGAACACCCCGGCGCCCGCGGCGGCGAGCGCCCGCCGGTGGCTGCGCAGGGCGTAGGCGTCCTGCCGGGCCCGGCCGATCCCGTGCTCCCCGGCGACCGTCTCCGCCGCCGGTCCCATGTCGGGGTCGCCCAGGTGCTCGGGGGCGAAGCGGGCCCGGCGGTAGAACTCCACGTGGCCGTCCGCCTGCCGCCGTCCGCGCAGGGGCGCGGTGCTGATGCTCTCGGCCCCGCCGGCCAGGAAGGCCCGTCCGGCCCCCGCCCGGGCGAGCCGGCAGGCCAGCACCACGGCGTCCAGCCCGGAGCCGCACTGCCGGTCCACGGTCAGCCCCGGCACGGACAGGGGCAGACCGGCCTCGAGGGCGGCGAGCCGGGCGAGGTTGCCGCCGGCGCCCACGGCGTTGCCGACCACGACGTCGGAGAGCTGCCGGGGGTCCACTCCGGAGTCCTCCACGAGGCGGCGCAGCACCGGGGCCAGGAGCCGGTGGACGGGCACCCCGTCCAGCAGGGTCCCGGCGCGGGCCAGGGGCGTGCGCCGGCCCAGCAGCAGCAGGGGATCGGCCGGCCCGGCGGTGGGCTCAGCCGAGCGGGCGGACACGGTGGTCTCCGTCGAGGACCCAGTCCCGCAGCAGCCGGCGGCTGAGCTTGTCGTGGCCGGTGAGGGGGAGCTCGCCGAGCTCGACGTAGTGCCGGGGGCGCTGGGGCGGGGCCAGCCGCGCCGCCGCGGCCTCCCGGAGCCGGCCCGGGCGCACCCCGCCGGGGCCGGGGACGATGCCGGCCACCACCCGCTGCCCGCGGGAGCCGTCCGGCACCCCGGTCACCACCGCCTCGGCCACTCCGGGCACCGCGGCCAGGGCCGCCTCGACCTCCTGCGGGTAGACGTTGTGCCCGCCGGTGACGACCATGTCCGAGAGCCGGCCCAGCACGTGCAGCTGCCCGCCGCGCAGGACGCCCTGGTCCCGCACCGTGGCCATGCCGCCCAGCTCTCCGAAGGCCTGACCGTCGTCGCCCCACAGGTAGCCGTCGCAGACCAGCTCCGAGCGCACGCACACGGTGCCGGGCACCCCCTCCGGCACCGGACGGCCGGCGTCGTCGAGGACGGCCAGCGCCACCCCCGGAAAGGCGGGGCCCACCCCGGTGCCGGTCGGCGCGGCGGGCTCCCCGGGGCCGTGCCGGCGGGCGGCGACGAAGCCGAGCTCGGCGGCGCCGTAGTACTCCCAGACGGTCGCCCGGGGGGCCCAGCGGCGCACCGCGTCCAGCGTGCGCCCGTCCAGGGCCTGCCCGGCGCTCACGACCGCGGTGAGCCCGGCGGCGTCGGCGCCGGCGGCGAGGCCGCGCTCCGCGAGGACCCGCAGCACGGCGGGCACCCCGACCAGGCGGGTGACGCCCCGGCCGGTGATCTCCGCGTGGGCGGCGGCGACGTCGAGGCGCGGCTGGGTGTGGAAGGCGGCCCCGGCCCAGAGGCACTCGGAGAGGGTGTAGAGGTTCAGGCTCGCCGACAGCGGTCCCGGGGCCAGCACGCGGTCCCCGGGACGCAGGCCGAAGCAGCCGGTGGAGGCCTCGAAGGAGCGCTGCCAGGAGCGCCGGCTGCGGCTGAAGGCCTTGGGCACGGCGGTGGTGCCCGAGGTCAGGCCGATCAGGAAGGCGGAGTCCGGGTCCCCGTCGCGCAGCCGCGCCGGGACGGGAGCCGCGGGCAGCCGGGCCGCCAGGCGCCGCCGCACCGCCTCGGCCCGCTGCCGGGGGCCGAGGGGGTCCAGCACGGCGCACACCCGCTCCTCGGCCACCCCGGCCGCCCACCGGACGGCGAAGTCCACGCCGTTGGCCTGCCGCAGGAGGCCCGTGGGCTCGCCCGAGGCGGCCAGCGCCGCGGCCCGGGCGCGCAGCCGCCCCCAGCTCAGCCGCTCGGGGCCGCACACCACGGCGGGCTCGTCCGGGCGCTGCCCGGCCCAGCGCGACACACGGTCCAGGAACGGCATCCCCTCATCCTAGGGCCCGGTCCGTCACGGTGCCGGAGGTCTTGGCCTGCGCCCTCCGGTGTGGTGGGGTGGGACCGAGCGGCAGTGCCGCCGCCGTCGTCCGGGGAGGTCACCGTGGGAGAAGAGGTCCGTTCCCGCAGCTACACGCGCGAGGAGCGCCAGCGCTACCGGGAGAAGGTGCGGCAGGACCTCGACGTCTTCGAGCTCATGCTGCACCGCAGCTCCTTCGAGTTCGACCGCCCCATGACGGGGCTGGAGATCGAGCTGAACCTCGTCGACGAGCACTTCGAGCCCTCCTTCCACAACGCCGAGGTCCTCGCCGCCATCGCCGACCCCGGCTACCAGACCGAGCTCGCCCGCTACAACATCGAGCTCAACGTCCCCCCGCGCCCGCTGCCCGGGCGCGCCGCGCTCGAGCTCGAGGAGGAGCTGCGCGCCTCGCTCAACGCCGCCGACGCCCGCGCCCGGGAGACCGGCTCGCGGATCATGGCCATCGGGATCCTCCCGACGCTCCGGCCCGAGCACTACGAGCGGGAGTGGATCAGCGCCAACAACCGCTACAGCGCGCTCAACGACTCGATCTTCGTGGCCCGCGGGGAGGACATCCGCCTGGACCTCGAGGGACCGGACGGGGAGCGGGTCGACGCCTACTGCGACTCCATCGCCCCCGAGTCGGCGTGCACCAGCGTCCAGCTGCACCTGCAGGTCGCCCCCACCGGCTTCGCCGCCCACTGGAACGCCGCCCAGGCGCTGTCCGCCGTGCAGGTCGCGCTCGCGGCCAACAGCCCCTACTTCTTCGGCCGGCGCCTGCACGCGGAGACCCGGATCGCGCTGTTCCAGCAGTCCACCGACACCCGGCCGGTCGAGCTGAAGAACCAGGGGGTGCGGCCGCGGGTGTTCTTCGGCGAGCGCTGGATCACCTCGATCTTCGACCTGTTCGAGGAGAACGTCCGCTACTTCCCGGCGCTGCTGGCCGACTGCTCCGACGAGGACCCGGCCGCCGAGCTGGCCGCGGGACGGGCCCCGCGCCTGGCCGAGCTGCGGCTGCACAACGGGACGATCTACCGGTGGAACCGCCCGATCTACGACGTCGTCGGCGGCGTGCCGCACCTGCGGGTGGAGAACCGGGTGCTGCCGGCGGGACCCACGATCGCCGACGTGCTGGCCAACGCCGCGTTCTACTACGGCGCGGTGCGCGTCCTGGCCCGGCAGGAACGCCCGGTGTGGACACGGATGAGCTTCGCCGCCTGCGCGGAGAACTTCGAGCGCGCGGCGCGGGACGGGATCGACGCCCGCCTGTACTGGCCCGGCGCCGGTGAGCTGTGCGTCGACGAGCTCGTGCTGCGCCACCTGCTGCCCCTGGCGCACCAGGGCCTGGAGGAGTGGGGCGTGGCCCCGGAGGTCCGGGAGCGCTACCTCGGCATCATCGAGGCCCGGTGCGTGGCCGGGGTCAACGGGGCCACCTGGCAGACGCAGGCGGTCCAGCGCCTCGAGGCCCAGGGCGCCGACCGGCCCACCGCGCTGCGCGGCATGCTCGCCCGCTACGCCCGGCACATGGCCCGCAACGAGCCCGTGCACACCTGGCCGCTGCCCTGAGCCCGGCCGCGGCGGGACCCGCTCACCGGCGGGTCGAGCGCCGCTCGTGCACGCCCCGGGCCACGGCCAGCAGCTCCCGGGCCGAGTCCGCCCAGGACCACGCCCGGGCCCGCTCCAGCCCCGCCAGCGCCTGCGCCCGGGCCCGGGCCGGGTCCTCCAGCGCCCGGACCGCCGCGGCGAAGCCGGCGTCGTCGTCGGGGGCGGCGTAGGCGGCGGCCTCCCCGGCGACCTCCCGGAAGATCGGCAGATCGCTGCACACCACCGGCGTCCCGGCCGCCATCGCCTCGACCACGGGCAGCCCGTAGCCCTCGGCCCGCGACGCCGTCAGCAGCGCCGCCGCCCGCCCCAGCAGGGCGGCGTACTCGGCGTCGTCCACCCCGTCGTGGAACACCACGCGCGCCCCCGCCGGGACCAGGGCCTCCAGCTGCGCCCGCCGGGCGGGGGAGATGCGCGAGAGCAGGTGCAGCTCGTACCCGGGCAGCCGCCCCGCCGCGCGCACCAGGGTCTCCACGTTCTTGTAGGGCAGGAACGAGCCCATGTACAGCAGCAGCCGCCCCCGCCGCGGCAGCCGCGACAAAGCCTGCTCCGGGGGCAGCACCGCACCGGGCGGGGCGGCGTTGGGCACCACGTGCACCGGGCGCCGGGTGAGCCGGTGGGCGGCCATGAGCTCCCGGGTGGTCCGCGAGACGGTGACCACGGCGTCGGCGCGGTCCAGCAGCACCCGCTGCGGCCACCACGCCCGGTGGTAGGCCCGCCAGCCCGCGCGCACCGCCGCGGGCAGGTCTCCGGGCGGGGTGGGGTGGTCGTAGTAGATCAGGTCGTGCAGGGTCAGGATCAGCCCGTGCCGCCGTCCCGCCGAGCCCATGGTCTGCATGGGCGAGAACACGACGTCCGGCGCGTACCGGTTGAGCACCAGCGCCGTGACGGCCTCCGCCGCCGAGACCGGGGAGGGCCCCCGCACGTGCGGGACCTCCGGCAGCATGCCCAGCTGCCGCGGATCGCTCACCAGCACCGCCAGCTCCAGGTCCGGCGTGCTCCCGGCCAGCCCGGCCATCGCCTCGATCAGCCCGGCCCCGTAGCGGCTGATCCCGTCGTGCCGCCCGATCCGCGTGTAGCGGGCGTCCATCAGCAGCCTCACCGGCTCCGCCCCCGCCGCACGATCCGCTGCAGCCCCGTGAACGGCGCGGTGAACGGCCCCGTGTCCGGGCCCGCGAGGTCGGCCGCGGGCAGCTGCTCGTGCAGCTCCACCGGCTCCGGGGCCGGGGAGGTCAGGAACTCGTGGACCAGCTCCGCCGTGCGCGCCGGCGCCTCGTAGTGGATCAGGTGCCCCACGCCCTCCAGCACCTCCAACCGGTGCCGGGGCACCCACGAGGCCATCCGCCGCTGCGCCGCCACGGAGCCCAGCGGGTCCTCCGCCCCCACCACCAGCAGCGTCGGCATCCCCAGCTGCATCGCCACCTCCGCCACCGTGTGCGAGGCCGACGCCTCGTAGGCCTCCAGCAGCACGTCCCGGTCCGCGAACGCCGAGAAGTACGCCCGGTGCTGATGGCGCACGTAGCCGCGCACCCGCGGATCCCGCGACGTGGTCATCACCGACGTCATCGCATCCGTCATCCACCAGCTCGACAGCAGCCGCCGCCCCAGCCGCCGCGGCAGCACCCGGCCCAGCCGGTAGTAGCCCACGGTCAGCCGGCTCAGCAGCGCCTGCCCGCCCTCCAGCGCCGGCTCACAGATCGGGTTGACCAGCACCAGCCGCTCCACCATCCCCGGGTGCGCCGCGGCGAAGTGGGCGGCCACCACCGACCCGAACGAGTGCCCCAGCACCACGATGCCGCGCCGGCCTCCGCCGTCGCGCACCGTCCCGCCGGTGAGCTCCTCCACGAAACGGCGCAGGAAGTCCACGTACCCCGCCACGTCGTGACGCCGGTCCGGGAAGCGCTCCGAACGCCCGAACCCCGGCAGGTCCGGCACCACCACGTGGTACCGCGAGCGCAGCCGGTCGGCCAGCAGCTGCAGCCCGTGGTGGTCCCCCCGGAACCCGTGCACCATCACCAGCAGCGGTTTGGGCGCCCGGTCGACGTCGTAGAACCAGTAGCGCACCTTGTGCCCGTCCAGCACCAGGCTGCGCCGCTCCGCGTACGGGGTCTCCACCGCGCTGCCCGGCACCCCCTCGCCCGGCCCCGCGTCCCGCGCGCCGGTCCCTGCCGCCATGATGTCCTCCCTGAGGGGCCCGCGAGCACCCGGTGCGCCCCGGCCCGCTCTCGATGCTAGCGGCTGCGCCCCGGCGCTCGCGGGCCGGGCGCGGGGGCCGCTGGGCTAGGATGGGACGGATTCCACCACCGTCGGCGCACCGCCGGGTCCCTGTGATGCCCGGGTGCGCCCACGCGACCGCCCGCCGCCCGCTCCCTGGCCGGCGGCGGTCCACCACCGCGAAGGCGAGGACCGTGACCGAACAGCAGCACACGACCGAGAGCACCGGATACGACTTCCGCGCCATCGAGGCGGCGTGGCCGTCGTTCTGGGCGGAGCAGAAGGTCTACGAGCCGCTCGACGACGGCTCCCGGGAGCGGCGCTACGTGCTCGACATGTTCCCGTACCCCTCGGGGGACCTGCACATGGGCCACGCCGAGGCGTTCGCCATGGGCGACGTCGTGGCCCGGTACTGGCGCCAGCGCGGCTACGACGTGCTGCACCCGATCGGCTGGGACTCCTTCGGGCTGCCGGCCGAGAACGCCGCCATCAAGCGCGACGCGCACCCGGCGGAGTGGACCTACGCCAACATCGAGACGCAGAAGGCCTCGTTCCAGCGCTACGCCATCAGCGCGGACTGGACCCGGGAGATCCACACCTCCGACCCCGAGTACTACCGGTGGACGCAGTGGCTGTTCCTGCAGTTCCACGCCAAGGGCCTGGCCTACCGGAAGAACTCCCCGGTCAACTGGTGCCCCAAGGACCAGACGGTGCTGGCCAACGAGCAGGTCGTGAACGGCGCGTGCGAGCGCTGCGGCACCCCGGTGACGAAGAAGGCCCTGAACCAGTGGTACTTCAAGATCACCGACTACGCGGACCGCCTGCTCGACGACATGGCCGCGCTCGAGGGCCACTGGCCCGAGCGGGTGCTGGCCATGCAGCGGAACTGGATCGGCCGCTCCGAGGGCGCCCACGTGCGCTTCGCCATCGAGGGCGCCGGCGAGGACGGGTCCGACCGCGAGGTCACCGTGTTCACGACCCGGCCCGACACCCTCCACGGCGCCACGTTCTTCGTGGTCGCCGCCGACGCCGAGCTGGCCGGGGAGATCGTCGCCCCGGAGCACGCCGAGGAGCTGGCCTCCTACCGCGAGCAGGTCAAGGCGCTGTCCGACATCGAGCGCCAGGCCACCGACCGGCAGAAGACCGGGGTGTTCCTGGGCCGCCACGCGGTGAACCCGCTGACCGGGGAGAGGCTGCCCGTGTGGGCCGCCGACTACGTGCTCGCCGACTACGGCACCGGCGCGATCATGGCCGTGCCCGCCCACGACCAGCGCGACCTCGACTTCGCCCGCACCTTCGACCTGCCCGTGCGCGCGGTCCTGGACACCGGCGAGGAGGACCCGGCCGTGACCGGGATCGCCACCACGGGCGAGGGCACCCTGATCAACTCCGGCGAGCTGGACGGGCTGGAGAAGGCGCAGGCCATCGAGCGGGCCATCTCCATCGTGGAGGCCGCCGGCACCGGCAACCGGCAGGTCAACTTCCGGCTGCGCGACTGGCTGCTGTCCCGGCAGCGCTTCTGGGGCGCCCCCATCCCGATCGTGCACTGCCCGGCCTGCGGGGAGGTGCCCGTGCCCGAGGAGCAGCTGCCGGTGCGCCTGCCCGACGACCTGCGCGGCGAGCAGCTCGCGCCCAAGGGCCGCTCCCCGCTGGCCGCGGCCGAGGACTGGGTCAACGTCGAGTGCCCCGCCTGCGGAGGGCCGGCCCTGCGCGACACCGACACCATGGACACGTTCGTGGACTCCTCCTGGTACTACCTGCGCTTCGCGTCCCCCAACGACGAGAATGCCGCGTTCGACCTCGAGCAGACCCGCAGGTGGCTGCCCGTGGACCAGTACGTGGGCGGGGTGGAGCACGCGATCCTGCACCTGCTCTACTCCCGGTTCTTCACCAAGGTCCTGCACGACCTCGGGCTGGTGGACTTCACCGAGCCGTTCAAGGCGCTGCTGAACCAGGGGCAGGTGCTCAACGGGGGCAAGGCGATGTCCAAGTCCCTGGGCAACGGCGTGGACCTGGGGGAGCAGCTGGACGAGTTCGGCGTCGACGCCGTGCGGCTGACCATGGTCTTCGCCTCCCCGCCCGAGGACGACGTGGACTGGGCGGACGTGTCCCCGCAGGGCTCCCAGAAGTTCCTGGCCCGGGCCTGGCGCCTGGCCCAGGACGTGACGAGCGCGCCCGGCGCCGATCCGGCCTCCGGGGACCAGGGCGTGCGCCGCGCCGCCCACCGGGCCGTGGACGACTCCGCGCAGCTGCTGGACGCGGGGAAGTTCAACGTGGTCGTGGCCAAGACCATGGAGCTGGTCAACGTGGTCCGCAAGGCCATCGACTCCGGCTGCGGCCCGGCCGACCCGGCCGTGCGGGAGGCCGTCGAAGCCGTCGCGGTGGTCCTCTCGCTCGTGGCCCCGTACACCGCCGAGGACATGTGGCACACCCTGGGCCACGAGGGCTCCGTCGTCGTGGCCGGCTGGCCCGAGGTCGACCCGGCCCTGCTGGTGGACGACACCGTGACTGCCGTGGTGCAGATCAAGGGCAAGGTCCGGGACCGGCTCGAGGTCCCCGCGGACATCGCCGAGGACGCGCTGCGCGAGCTCGCCCTGGCCTCGGAGACTATCCGCCGGCAGCTGGGCGACGCCGAGATCCGCAAGGTGATCGTGCGCGCGCCCAAGCTGGTGAACATCGTCGCCTGACCCGGCCCCGCCGGGTCAGACCGCGGCCGGCGGGCCGCGGAGGTGACCGACGACGCCGGGGCGCCGCCCGCCCGCGCCGCGGTCGTGCAGCGCCCCGCGGCGCGGCCCGGTTGCCGCGCGGTCCGCGGCCGGCGCTGACCCGTCACCCGCCCTCCCCAGGCGCGGGCCTGCCGCGGGCGGTCCCCACCGGGCCCACGACCGGCCCCGCGGTCCCTCCGTCCGGGGTGGGCTGGAGCCATGACCGGCACCGTGTCCCGCGGACGAGACCGCGCACCCTACGCCCCGCCCGACCCGACCTCCTCCGGGCACCCGGGCCTGCCCAGCCTGCCCGCCGAGCGGCTGGCCGCTCTCCTCGCCGAGACCGGGGCCGGCGCGCGCCCCGCGCCGGGGCCCGATCCGGACGACGGGGCCGCGACGCGCGCGGACCCGGACGCCGGGGCCGGCACCGACGGCGGACGAGGAACCGGCGTCGGCGGTGCTGC
>NZ_LDNX01000064.1:0-1240 GCF_001027955.1 Kocuria sp. SM24M-10
CCCGGCGCGGCGGGGCGGCGGGGCCGGCGGTGGGTGCGGCGCCGCCGGGTCCGGCAGGCCGAGCCGGCTCCCGGGCCGGACCGGCGGTGGCCGGGGAACTCAGGGGCGCCCCGGATGTCCGGAAGCTGCCAGGCTGCTCGGCGGGGGACTCGGCACCGCGCTCCGCCGGGGGAGCGGCCGGTGTCCCGGTCGCACTCCCGGTCCCTGTCTCTGCCGTGGTCCTTGTCTCCGTCGAGGACTCGGTCCCTGTCGAGGACTCGGTCCCGGTGGAGGACCCGGTCCCGGTCTGTGTCGAGGTCCCTGGCCCTGCCGGCGGCCCGGCCGGGGTCGTGGCCGCGGGTGAGGTGCCGGGCGCGCCGCTCTGCGGGATGGCGGCCACGGACCAGCTGTGCACGGGCTCGTCGGCCCACGCGGGATCCGTCCACTCCGCGGGTGCGTCCGTGGCGGGCCGGCCGTGTGCCTGCCACGCGTCCTGCCCGCCCCGGGGCCCGTCCGGGGACGAGGGTTCCTCGGCGGAGCCGGAGCTGGTGCCGGACGCGGTGCCGGGTCCTGCGGTGCTGCTCCGCGGGGCCTCCGCGTCCCGGGACATGGGCGGTCGCTGCTCCACCGCCCGACCCGCGGATCCGGCGGGGCGCCGGTCGGCGCCGCCGCGGGCGGTCGGGCCGGTCGGCGACGCGGGCGAGGCGGGGCGCTGCGTCTCGGTGCGGGGCTCGCCCCGCTGCCCGGACGGGCGGGGCGTCGGCTCCGGGCCGCGCGGGGCGCTTCCCCCGCCGCCCCGGCCGTGCCCGCCGCCCGGGGGGACGGCCTCGGCCCGGCAGTCGATTCCGAGGACCTGCTGCACGGCCTGTCGCAGGTCGTCCTCGAAGCGCGGGAAATTCATGAGGTCGCCCTCGGCGTCGAACATGATGCGCAGCACCTTGCCGTCGAAGGACTGCGGCGTGCCGCGCTGGACGGTGAACCACGCGACCCGGCGGATGTCCGCGAGGGCGTTGACGATCTCCGGCCAGGAGGCGCGCAGCAGCTCGATCTCGCTGCCGCCCGGCGCGAGCGGCGTCCCCGCGCCGGCCCCCGGCTCCGCCGGCGCGGCGGCACGGTCGTCCTCCTGGGACGGTGCCGCCGCAGGCTGCCGGTCCTCGGGCCGCCGACCGCTCTCCGGGCCCCGGGGCGCGGACGGGCCGGTGTGCTCGCCCGCGTCCGGCTCCGCCTGTCCCGGTGCGGCCGCGCCCGGTTCGGCAGCGCT
>NZ_LDNX01000065.1:0-17467 GCF_001027955.1 Kocuria sp. SM24M-10
GGACCTTCTCGCCCTTGCGCACCGTGCGCCCTGGGATCTCTGTGCTTTCCGGGTAATGCCGCTCGAAGTTCAAGCCAAATGCGCGCCGCGAGGACAGGGCCTTGTACTCCCGTTCCAGATCGGCGGCGAGCTGCGGATCATTCCGCTCGACCTGACGCAGTAGGTCTGTCAGCTTGGACATGGGACAACGACTCCATTGACGGCGGCATCGACCCCACTTCCGGGGGTCGGGCAGGGGGGCGACGAGGCGGTTTGGCGCACGGCTGTTCCGCTGACTACTGCCGTTGACAACATACCGGGGGACAGGTCAGTAGACCGCATCCAGCAACGTAGATATAGGGCATGCCCTACTGCGACATCTCGCTCGTCAGCCGCAGTAAGTTGCAATGGGGTCCTGTGGCTTCGTTCGCTTGGTGGCGGGGTTTTTGCAGCGCTCCGTGGCGGTCTTGTTGCCGCGATCACGCAGGACTGGCTGCAGGTAGGTGTCGCGGTCTGAACCGAGAGGGGTGCGCCCGGTCGGGGCCGTTTGGATCGCTGCCGCTACGTCAGAGTCCGAAGGCTCCGCCGCTGACGAGGATCACGATGCCGAGGCCGATGAGAACGATGGGGAAGAGGATGTGCTCCCAGCGTTCGAGCACTTCGGCGATCGGGGGGCGGGTGGCGACGAACTTTGCCAGGGCCACCAGGACCGCGACGAGCGCGAGGAAGACGATGCAGTAGGCGACTACTGCGAGAGGTTCCACGCTGAGGAAGACAGGGGTGTAGACGCCGATGTTGTCGCCGCCGTTGGCAAGGGTGACGCCTGCGACTGTCCACACGCCGACCTTCTTGCCGGCAACCTTGGCCTCGTCGTCATCGTCGTCATCGTCTCCGCGCCAGGCCTGCCATGCGGCCCAGAGGCCGAGGCCCAGAGGGATGAGACCGAAGTACGGGATGGCTGCCGAGGGCAGGAATGCTCCGGCACCGATGGTCACCAGGACCGCGGCACCGAGGATGCCGGCGAATCCGAGGTACTGGCCGGCCAGAATGCGGGCGGTAGTGCCGCGCTGGCCTGCCCCTCGCGCGAAGAAGAGGGAGAGCACGATGATGTCGTCGATGTTGGTCGCTGCGAACAGGCCCATCGCTTGCAAGACCGAGGTGAGGATCATGCGCCCTCCCCAGCTGCGTCGCATCCGGGAAGCGAGCAGGCGGGATCGATGCACGGGGCGTCTTCGTCCACTGCCAGGGTGGCATCGACCAGTGCCGTCAGCGCCTGCGCCAGGTGCGAATCGGCGATCTCATATCGTGTCCGACGACCCTCGGGCTCGGAGGCGACGATCCCACAATCGCGCAGGCATGCCAGGTGGTTGGACACGTTCGGGCGTGTCAGGTCCAGATCTCGGGCCAGTTCCGCCGGGTAAGCGGGATGGTCGAGCAGGGTCAAGATGATCCGGGATCGAGTGGGGTCGGCCAGTGCACGACCCAGGCGGTTCATCACGTCGAGACGCGAAGCAATAGTCAGCATGGACTGAACTATACAGCGCGCACTGAACACTCGGTCACAGGCGTCAGCCCAGATCGCATGCCCGTAAGGGGAACCCTCACCGGACACCACCGCTACTTATCGAGAGGAACGACGGCACGCCTGGCGGGCTGTCCCGTAAGACCCGTCCGGTGAACTGTCCGGTGAAGGGAGGCTATATGACACACTGGGGAGCATGTCCCCCTTGAAGGTCGGCTATGCCCGAGTCTCCACCGACGAGCAGGACCTGACCGCGCAGCGTGACGGACTCGCGGCGTTCGGCGTCGATCCCAAGCGCATCTACGTCGATCACGGGCTCACGGGCCGCAACGCCGACCGTGAGGGCCTGCGGCAGGCGCTGGCTGCCTGTCGGGACGGCGATACGTTCGTGGTCACCAAGCTCGATCGGCTGGCGCGTTCAGTCCGTGATGCCCACCAGATCGCCGACGACCTCGCGGCGCGGGAAGTGAAGCTGAGCATCGCCGGATCGGTGTACGACCCGACCGACCCGATGGGGAAACTGTTGTTCAACGTGCTGGCGATGGTCGCCGAGTTCGAAGCCGACCTCATCCGTGCCCGCACCCGCGAGGGGATGAAGGTCGCCAAGGCCAAGGGCCGGCTGCGCGGGAAGTCACCGAAACTCACCCCCCGGCAAGAAGCTCACCTCGTCCAGCTACATGCTGCCGACGAGCACACCGTGGGCGAGCTGGCCGAGCTGTTCAGCGTGGGCCGCTCCACGGTCTACCGCGCCCTTCAGCGCGCCGAGCGCGGGCGCGAGAACGCCTTGCAGTAGGTGCGTCGTGGACGCTCGAGCGCGGTGGCGAATCCTCAGGCTCCACGTCGAGGACCAGGTGCCCCTCGCGCGCTTAGCTCGCGAGACCGATGTAGGGCTGCGGACCCTGGAGCGCTGGCACGCCCGCTACCGCGCCGACGGCTACGCCGGACTGGAGACAGCCTCACGGGCGGACGCCGGCTCCCGCCGCCTTCCGCCCGACCTCGTCGACCTGATCGAGGGCCTGGCACTGAGCAAGCCGCGGCCGGCCATCGCCACGATCCATCGCAAAGTCACGGGCATCTGCGCCGCCCGGAGGTGGCCGGTCCCCTCCTACTCGGTGGTGTGGGACATCGTGCGGACCCTGGATCCCGGCATGGTCACCCTCGCCCTGGAGGGCGCAGCGTCCTACCGCGACAAGCACGAGCTGGTGCTACGCCGGCAAGCAGAGCTGCCCAACGCGATGTGGCAATCCGATCACACCATGCTCGACATCCTGGTGGTGGGCACCGACGGCAAGCCCGCACGGCCATGGCTGACAACGATCCTCGACGACTGCTCCCGGGCGGTCTGCGGCTACACAGTCTTCCTGGGCGCACCGTCGGCGATGAACACCGCCCTGGCGCTGCGCCAAGCGATCTGGCACAAGACCGACCCGGCCTGGCCGATGTGCGGCCTGCCCGACGTGCTCTACGTCGACCACGGCAGCGACTTCACCAGTGACCAGCTCGCCCACACCGCCGTCGACCTCCACATCCGACTGATCCACTCCACCGTCGCCCGACCCCAGGGACGGGGCAAGATCGAGCGGTTCTTCGGCACCATCAACACCGAGCTACTCGCCACCCTGCCCGGACACATCACCGAAGGGCACCCCTGGCCGACACCGAAACTGTCCCTGGCCGCCCTCGATAGCGCCCTGGAGGCGTTCGTGGCCACCTACAACGACCGCACGCACAGCGAGCTCGGAACCTCCCCGCGCAGCGCGTGGATCGCCGATGGCTGGCTGCCCCGAATGCCCGAGAGCCTGGAAGACCTCGACAGACTGCTGTTGACCGTCGCCAAGACCCGCGTCGTGCGCCGCGATGGCATCCGCTTCCAGGGCCTGCGCTACGTCTCGCCAACTCTGGCCGGCTACGTCGGACGCTCGGTCGTGATCCGCTACGACCCCCGCGACATCACCGAGATCCGCGTCTTCGATCACGACGAATTCGTCTGCAAGGCCGTCAACCAAGAGCACCACGACCAGAAGGTCAGCCTCAAGGAGATCCAGGCCGCGCGCAACGCCCGCCGCCGGGCGCTGCGAGCCGGCATCAACGAACGCATCGCCCTCGTGGCCGCACCTACCGAGACGCCACGGATCACCGAAGCACCGGCTCCGGCGCCGAGGTCGGCGTTGAAGATCTACAAGGAGGACCTCAGGTGAGCCAGCGCTTCATCGTCACCAAGGAGCACCGCCGCTTCACCGAGTTCGCCGACGCCGTGCGCCGCGGGCACACCATCGGTTTGTGCTTCGGATCAGCCGGCGTAGGAAAGACACTCTCCGCGCGCCGCTACGCACACTACGAGAAGGCTCATGACCTGCTGACCTACTGGGGGCCGCGCTCCGACAACGACGCCAAGATCTACGCCGCCTTGGACCGGAGCCGCACCGTGCTCTACACCCCCAGCGTGCTGACCACCCCGCGGACCCTGAAGGACGAGCTGACCCAAGCCATCACCCGCACCAACATGTGCATCGAGCAGCACCTCGTACCTCCCGGCACGGCCACTCCCGAGGCCTGGGGATGGCGACACGGCAGGAACTACGTGGAGCTGATCATCGTCGACGAGGCCGAACGACTGCGTCCCGCCGCTCTGGAACTGCTGCGCGATCGCTACGACCGCGACGACATCGCCCTGATCCTGATCGGCATGCCCGGCCTGGAGAAGCAGTTCAGCCACTACCCCCAGTTCTACAGCCGAGTCGGCTTCGCCCACCAGTACCGGCCCCTGGGACAAGACGAACTGCTGTTCGTCCTCGAGCGACACTGGCGATCCCTCGGCAAGACCCTCGACCCCGACGACTTCACCGACGCCCAAGCCATCGCAGCCATCGCACGGATCACCCGCGGCAACTTCCGGCTCCTCGAACGCCTCTTCCCCCAGATCCAGCGGGTCCTGAAGATCAACGAACTCGACACCATCACCAACGACGTCATCGAAGCCGCACAGAGCACCCTGGTCATCGGTGTCACCTGACCCCGCCACGAAGCGACCGAAGAACCCCGCCATTCAGCAGACGAAGTCACAGGGTCCCGCCGTGGTTTCTGCGACGGCTGTGCCCGGAGGTCTAGGCATGGTGCAACGCGGTGCGTGTGGTTTTTGGCGTTGGATGGCGGGGTTTTCGTCGACGCTCGGTGGCGGCGCCTGGTCAGGTTGTGCCGGGCGGGGGAGGCGGGCAGTGAGGGTTTCGGTTCCGCAAGCCGCTCCCAGCAGAACCACCGCGAACTGAGATGATGTAGCCCTGTGGCTCCCCCACCGAGGAACCGAAAGGAGAACTGTGATGGTCGACAAGAAGAACATTCACACGGTGCCGACCGACGAGGGGTGGGCCAACCGTCGTGAGGGTGCAAAGCGCGCCTCGAGCACGTACGACACGAAGGCTGAGGCGCAGGCGGCCGGCCGTGCAGCGGCGAAGAAGGATGGCGTCGAGCACCTGATTCACAAGAAGGACGGCACGGTCGGAGCGCGCAACTCGTACGGCAACGACCCACATCCCCCGAAGGGCTGAGCCAGCCGCGGCCATTCCCGCCAGAGGATCACCGTGCCCTTGGTAGTTGAGGGGGTGCTACCGGTGGAGGTATCCGGCCACGACGGTGACGATGCCCCACAGGCATCCGCCGGCCAGCAGGGCCAGCCCGAGAAGTGCCAGCATGCCGGCGCCGATGTTGGCCCCGCCCTCACAGCAGGAAAGCCGGTTCCAGGTCAACGCGCCGAACGTGGTCACCACCCCGATCAGGGTGAGGATCAGGGGTAGGCGCAGCAGGTACCAGGTGTCCTGAGCAGGGCGTCCCACGGGGTGCCGGGGCCGCTCAGGAGGCCGAAAGGATCGTGCCGCCGAGTTCATCCTGCAGTTGCTGCAAGGGTGCCTCGTCGCGGGCGATGATCATCCAGTTCGCCCCGTGCAGGACCGGCAACATGTCAGGGTCGGCATCTTCGCGGAGTTCCAGGAGCTCTTGCAGGCCTTCTTCGATGCGGGTCACGGCTATGCCGGGGATGTCGTAGTCGCACTCGAGGTAGGCGGTTCCGTCCTCCTCCGGGACGACCCGCTGATTCGTGCTCGGGCACTGGAGGCCTGCGGCGATGATGTCCTCGCGCAGCGCCAAGGCGTCGTCGTAGGTCTTGGCCGACCCGGCCACCATCGAGGCCACCTCATCGGTGGTGGGCCCGCACCCGGTCAGCACCACGGTAGCGAGAGTGAGCACGGCGGTGGTGGCGTGGCGCATGAAGTGCTCCTGTCGTCGGGCACTCAAGCCCGGGCGGGGGTGTGGAGTGCGTAGGTGCAAGGCAAGTGCGTGCCATCAGCCTAGGCCGGTGAGACCGCCACGGACCGGCAGCCTCAGCGCACCAGGGCGCGTCGAACCACTCCCAAGGTCATGACCCCTTCTGTGGTGAAAGCGCTGTCCACCTCACACGCGACAGTGGACGGGCCCCGTTGTGGTCAGGGCCCGTCCACCGCGCATTATCTTGTGCGGGATCGGTGCTGGCTCAGTGGGC
The DNA here is from genome assembly GCF_001027955.1 of Kocuria sp. SM24M-10. Taxonomy (NCBI): domain Bacteria; kingdom Bacillati; phylum Actinomycetota; class Actinomycetes; order Micrococcales; family Micrococcaceae; genus Kocuria; species Kocuria sp. SM24M-10. Next base: position 6,033 of record NZ_LDNX01000065.1, read on the forward strand.
GGCGTAGTAGGCGTCCTTAACGGACTGATGGATGCGGCCGCGGTCGGAGACCTCGTGGCCGTTCTCCTTCGCCCAGGCCCGGATCCTCGCGGTGTCCGGGTCGCTGCCAGAGGCGCGGGATCGGGTGCCGCGGGGGCTGTGACTGCGGGTGGTCTTGCGGCCGGCGGCCGCGTAAGGGCGCAGCGCCTCGCGCAGCTTCTCGGCGTTCTCAGCGGAAAGGTCGATCTCGTAGTCCTTGCCGTCCAGGGCGAAGGTCACGGTGTGCTCGGCGGGGCCGCCGTCGAGGTCATCCTCAAGGTGCACTTCAACTTTCTGAGCCATAAGGGGCTGTTCCTTTCCATGGTCCCGGTAGGGGAGTGGTGCTGCCGAGGGTATTAGGCGGTTTCGAAAGATCCCTCGACCTGTGAATCGACCAAAGCATCCGCACTGGAAAATGCATCCGCTTCATCCGAGGCTAACAATGCCGTGGTTTTGGTGCGATTCCCGGTAATGACCGTGCCCTCAGTGCTGAGGTCCACGCAGAGCATGCCGTCCTCCACAAAGGGTTTCCACCGCCGGGTGGCGGTGGTGTCGATGCCGTAATGGGCGGTGAACGCAGTGGCCGAAACGATCGCCTGCCCCGGCCCACGCTTGGACCCATTCCGCACCGCGTAGGCGTGCGGGGAGGAATCATCGGAGGCACGCAGCGCGATCACGCTGCGGTCACGGTCGTAAAGCAACTCCACCGTCTCAGCATTGTCAATGAGGTCGTGGGCAGCCTTATTCAGCGAGATCACCCCGCGCTTCTGGATGGTCACGCTCGGCGCCTTGGCCAGTGGAGTCATCCTCTTGTCAAACACCTCGAATGGCATCGTCACTCCTATGGAACGCGCCTAATTGCCCTGATGTTCATCGTAACCATGGCATGCAGTGCCCATACACCTACTGCCGTGATCGCGATCCGTCTTGGAAGGCATGGGATGCGAGACGTCCCGTCGTGGGAATTTGCGCCCGCATGATTCCGGGGTTCTGAGTGTCTCGCATCCTTGTGCTTTATCCTTACCCCTACAATCCGATACTCAACGTGAGTTGCGAGACAGATGAGGTGGACGTGGGGAAGCTGATCGGGTACGCCCGAGTGTCGACACGGCAGTAAGAGGCAGATCGTCAAGTGTCTGACCTCTTGCATGCCGGCGTGCGACAGGATGATCTTTATGTCGACCATGGTGTGTCTGGAAGACGTGCATCCCGTCCGGCCTTCGACAAAGCGGTGGCTGCGCTCGAAAAGAGCGACACTCTGGTCATTACCACGCTGGACCGGTTGGGGCGGTCGACGCAGAACATGCTGGCCTTCGCCGAGGCGCTGCGGGGGAGAGGTGCCGGGTTGCGGGTGCTGAACCTGGGTGGGGGAGACGTGGATACCGCCACCCCGATGGGCTCGATGGTCTTCACTGTCATGGCCGCCCTGGCGCAGATGGAACTGGAGATCAAGCGGGAACGGATCACCGACTCGGTGACCAAGCGCCGGGCCGCCGGCAAGGACCTGGGCGGGCGGCGCCAGACCTTCACCGACTCCCAGATCCGTAACGCGCTGCGGCTGATCGAGAGCGGCGAGCCGGCCACCCAGGTCGCCCGCGACCTCGGGATGTCGAGGGCTACCCTCTATCGGCGGATCCGGGAGCTGCCGCAAGCGACGGCCCTCTGAGTCCGCGGTTGCCGGTGGGCAGCGTGGTGCAGTTGACGCACCTGAGCGGGCTTTTCATCGCGCGGGCTCAACGGGCATCAACCACACCGGGTTTCTCGCCGATATGCCGTCACCGCCACTGACGGACCCGCAAGGGTCGGACGCGGGACTGGTGTCAAAGGCTCAACTGCTGGCGGTGACTGCGCGTGCGGCGCGATTGGCGGCACCAGCGGAGCGCAGCAGCACCACGACCTCGCAGACCAGCGCGACGGCGGCCACCGCGGTGCCGGTGTACCCGCCGCCCAGGACCTGAACGACCAGTGCGATCGAAAGCCCCACCGCGGCCACCGGCCACATCCTCCGCACCACGGGCAGAGCCGCGGCATGGCCGGCAGCCCAGGCCTCATCGGAGGCCTTGGTGTGGCGAGTACGGATGCCCGCCGATCCGTTGCGCCCCAGGGCATCCTCGGCGGCCCAGCGCACCACCGGGATGCTCATCGCGGGCAGCAGCACCAGGGCGAAGAGCAGCGGGACGAGGCCGGCGATCTCCTCAGTCATCGCGAAAACCTCCAGGATGTTGGTGCTGTCCACGCTACGAGAAGCGCGGTGCGTCCTGGGCACCTCGCCCCGGCCGGGCCTGTCGCAGGACGGTTCCAAGGGCTCCTGCATGTGCAGATGGGGTTCGCGTATCGAGCGGTTCAGGTGTGGCCGTCGGGGGAGGAACCCGTCGGCGCCGCGGCGTCCAGCGAATACACGCCGGGGGCCTACGCCAGCACCCTGGAAATCACCTGAGACGACTGAAATCCCCGATTAACGCATGGCTTTGCGGAACGCGGTTGGGCTTGCTGCATGACGTGGCCGGCCCCAATCAGGATGATGCCGGGCCGGTTAGGATATGGGACCGCTGCTTCTGCCCGGGCCAGGCCTCCTCGGCCTGCGCGGGGCCGTGCCGGGGGGAGTGGGACGCCGTTCGTGATGGACCGCGCACCAGATCATGGCCGCCACGGCGGCCATGAATCCCAGCACGAGGACGATCTGGGCCCCGGCGGGTAGGGCCGACCACCACTGGCTGAAAGCCTCAAATGCCAGGTCACCTATGGCGCCGCAGCTGCCGTCGAACGCCGGTGGCGTAGGGGTCGGAGTGGTCATGGTGGATTCTCGCTGATCTGCACCTGCGCGTCGGCGCCGACGGATCGCTATGGCACAGTCTTGCTAAACAGAAAAGTTCGAGCCAGACATCTAGAATGGGTCCGACTAACAAACCTAGGACTGAAGGGCCGTCTATGCCTCTCCGAGAGCCAATTCGTTCAGAAGCTGCAGAATATGCGCGTAACGACCTGCAGGGCGATATCGGCTGGCACGTCAACTACTTCGACTTCATCAGTGACTTGGAGCTTCGCCGTCGAATCGGGCAAGAGTTCTACGCGGCAAGATACCTCTACAAGCTTTGGGAAGGGCTGAGGATCGAGGAAACCTGGGCGATGCAGGCTCAAGTTCAGTTGCAGGTGCAGCAGTACGCGTCTATTTATGAGGCGTCTATCCACCACCTTTTGTTTGTTGAAGCAGCCGACGCACCTGAAGTTCAACGCCTTTTTGAGTACGAAGCACTGGTTGAGCGACAACTCCCTGGTCACATTATGGACCGGATTCGTCGCCTCGACCGTGTAGACTCCGGAGATATCGTTGGGGCGGTATACGCGGTGCGCCGCACGCAGGAGTCTAAGATCCGATTCGATAGCAAGGTTGCTGCGGCTGTAGAATTGGGAATTCTCGATGAGGATCTCGGCAAAGAGATAGCTGGTTACTACACAGCCCGGAATTACATCCACATCCATGCGGAACTGCGGCAGACCGACCTCGATTGGCAGATTTCCTTTGCTCGTGATGCATATCGACGCTTGTTGCCTTTCAAAACTCAGGCGTCGAATTGGCTCAAGAAGCGGGCATAACCGAGCTCAAACCTTGATCCGCTTGAGATCATCGGTGGTTTACAAAGCAACGTCCCTGGACATCGCAAGGGACTGCCGCACCGATAGGTGAAAGGTCAAGGTGTCAGCTATCGGTACGGCAGATTCCGCCGAAGGCGGGTGGCAAGCCAGTTTGCTACGCGAAAAATCTGTGCGAGGTCGTAGCAGTGAAGCTGCCCAAAGACCCAGCTGGCGGCGCTGTACATATGTCCGGTTATTGGACACTGTCTACGTTGGTAAAGCGATCACTGTCCGGAGCGATGGGAGTGACACTCGGCGAGGTTGCCTACGGGAGTCCTATGACTAGTACTGGACCTACGGTGTAGGGACGGGCACACGTAATGTAGCGTACCTCTTCCGCTGATTTATAAGGCAGGCCTCTGTGCACAAGATCGCCGCTCTTCCCCTGGTAGTGGCAGCCGTGTCGCTGACTGTCGGTCGTAGTTCGCAGGCGCCCGAGGCTAGTAACACCGCCAACAGCGTTTCAAGTGTGAGCGAAAGCCCGGCGGCTTCGGCAACCCCTGCAGAGAAGGGGTTGATCGTCAGCTCTACTGGAGTCGAGGCCCACTGTGGCGTGCGAGCAGAAGGTGACTCGATTCTGCTTTCTACCGCAGATCTGACTCCCGCCGACACGTTTGGTGAGGACTGGAACCATCAAAGGACCGGTGAAGACTGTGTAGAAACAAAACAGTGGATCGAGTCTAAGGCCTACGGGTCTGAAGAAGACGCCCGAGGCAACCCGATGTTGGAGCCCGAGTACCAGGCTGTAGCCAACAAGCACTTCGGTCAGATTGAGAACGATGAGTACGGCAAGGAGCGGCTCAGTCAAATGTCCGGGGCCATGGACAAATGCCTGGGCACTGCCGACAGGGTCCTGTCCAACGGGGACAACATAGAGGCAGTACGTCAATATGCAGCGTCCTTGAAGATCTGCCCTGGACACCCGCAAGCCGGGCAGTGGGGACGACCGCAACAACACATGCCCGAAGCGCGGCACCCCGAACAAGAGCAGGAAGCGGTTATAAAGGAACGTGAAGAAGCCGAGGTGAATGGGGAGATCGCCGTCGATGGCGGCCACTATCTGATTGGCGAAACGCTCAAGCCAGGGATGTGTCGCACTGACTAAATAAAGGTCACCGAGTGTTTCTGGGAACTATCCGACGCTCAGGGCAACATCATCGACAACAACTTCAACTCCACCGCTCCACAGTTCGAGCTCTACATTTCAGCTGACGCTTCCGGAATCACCATCAACGGGTGCTCCATGACTCGCATCGGCGACTGATCTTCCGAGACCTCCTCCCTGACCGACCGCAGTGAATCCGGCCACCCAACTCCATGGGCCCTGATACAGCTTCCCCGCGCCAGTCACCTAGTGCGGCGGCATACCCCAACCTGAGAGCGACCCGCCTCACGACCCCCAGCGCCTCAGCAGCCCCTCAGCGCCCCAGCACGGCCAACCCCCACCAGAAGGGCCACCCCCCCCAACACGCTCCGCGGCCGCGACAAACCCCCACCGCACCCCACACGACAACGGCCCCCACCTACACCACAAGGCACCAGCAAAGATCGCAACCGCAGCCGCCATTCATTAATTTATGAATGAAAGAACCACCCACACACAAAAACGGCCCCCGCCACTAAGGACGAGGGCCGCACCCACGGCATAGGACGAGATCAACTTCGGTCACCACGTAGCGCTTCATGAAATCGGCTACAAACTCCATGCTGACGCTGACGCTGAGGTGATTGTCAGTCCCCCGGGACATTGAATGCAGCACTTTGAGGTAAGGTCATCCGTGCCGTACTTTGACGGCGAAAACCAGCAGAAAGGCGGCTGGAAAGATGCCCTCATCAAGCCACGAACACTCCGGTCGAATCAGCACAGCGAGGAATTTATCATAGTGACAGCCTAGAACGCCAAATAAATTGCGCACTCCTTAACCGAACGATTGAAGCAAATCGCTACTTCTGTTGAACCAGCCTCAGCAGTGTTTAAATTTTTGCCGCCTGATTTTATTGATTTCACGTAAGATGTAGCTAGCTTCCCAGTACGCTGCTTCAGTAGTACATGATCGCCAATAGAAATATCATTATGCACTGTCTCAAACGGAATGACGTTCTCACCAATATTCATGTCGGCGACATCTCCCACTTCGGCACTTAACAACTGCGGAAAGTGCGAAGCGAGTGCGACTTGCAGAAAACATTTAGAGCGTCTGGAAAAGTCAGCAATCACATCGACATTGTCTAGTATGATATCGAAGGCTTCAAACGTGTCGGGGCGATTCCCATGTGCTAGCGAATTACGCTCCTGAACGAGCCACTTAATAACGCCCTTATAAGTGTTTGAACTGCCTTGATAAGTGTCATTCATCCAGGAGGTATCGGAACCGTCAAAAGAGATCCTACCTAAAATTTCCTCTATAGCATCTGGCCACGCATTTTTATCCAGCCTCATTAGGGCTGAATTGTTTACCCAGTTGCTAGTAGATGCATTCATAATTAGGGATTCTAAATCAACATCACTTTGGTTTTGGTGGCTAATTCCATTTTTAACTTCATTAGCAAGTAGCAGTGTACGGCTAATGTGGTGCGATTTTATATTTCCAGGCAGTTTATCCGGTCTCAGGTTTAGGTAAGAAAACACTCTCATGACGGATTCGCTGTATCCAACGAAGGAGGCCTCATGGGCGGCATACATGAGAAGAATCCAACTAGAATACAGCTCCGAATAATGAACGTTTTTATTACCAACATTAGACGGAAAAGCTTTATTTGATAAAATAATGAAATCTTTTAAGCCCGTGAATCTATCCGAGGAAGTACGCCAGGACCCTTCGATAAATTTTTCCATGAGTAACTCTTTTTATTTAAGGAAAGATCGGAAATACGATTCGAATAGAATCTCGCGGTCCATCAAATCGGCTCTTGTCTGACCACGAAGGTTGAATTTCGCAGAATTATTGGCGTAGAATTCATCCAGGCCCTGGATAATTTCCTCCCTTTTTGCCAAAAGACTTGGACCCTCATCAATCAACCTGGATAAGACGTTTGTCAGGGCGTCGTATATAGACAGCGTGGGAACGTTACCCCATACACCGTTCCGTCGCTTCTTAAAAGCTCGGTCGCCAAAAATGTCCCAGGCAAGGTCGATGGTCATCAGATAGAGTCGCTTTAACGACTCGATAGTTTCTGAGTCGAAGTTGTTTGCGATTTTTAGGTATCCATCCAGGTATCCACGCAAATTGTCCCTGTAATAAATCACCCTTTGTCGATTGGCAAAAAACCTTAATACAAGCTCAACGTCAATCATTTTTCTATATGTGTCTGGCACATCTGGTTGCTGGCCTAGATCTAGCCCATCAAAAGCTTCATCAGTCAAATTATCAACTGCTGGATCAGTATCACCTAAAAGCTCTTCAACATTCACCGGAATGTTCCACATTCGACGGAGTTTTGGATTTGACGAAAGTTCTTTGCAGAGACGATTCATCGGCCCGTCGTAAAGAGCATTTCTAAGTTCTTGCGGGGTGAGTTGCACTCCTCCGGTATTGATACGACCAAAAACGAAGCGTTTCAACAGCTCCGGATTTTCGTCACCATGACTTGTTTCTTTAAGCAGAACAATCGAAGATATATAACGGCGATCAACTCCTGCTTTTACTTTTGCGGGAAGATCCTTATAGTACATTCCTTCCAATTCCTGCCAGTATTCAAGTGACGACAGCGGAAATTTATTTTCATAGAACTCCCTTACGGCTGTCATTCTTTGAAGCCCATCCATAACTTCGTATTCGTTATAATCCCATTCATATAGAAAAATGGGGGGCACTGGTACATTCATGATAAATGACTCGATGAGCCGGCTTTTTTGCTCAATACTCCAGCGATGGCGCCTCTGGTATTCAGGGTCTAGTTTATAGTTTTCGCCGTTTAGCATTCTGCTTATCGACGCTAAGGGATAACGACCCTGCTCCGTGACAATACGAATTTCGCCTTTTTCATATTTTTCGTTAATTTTTTCGGGCGAAACTTGCGGCGTTTCAACTTTGCCGTCAATGGCTGCTCCTATTTCCTCGCCCTTTTCAAGTGCACGTTTTTGCCTTGAAATAAGTTGCTGGCGCAGTTCTTCAGTGTCCATTTTTTCACCCACAGTAATTTACCTTTTTATAAATTGATTAATTTTTATTAGGGCATGTTAATGTTTATCACTAATCATAGTATGTAATTAGGACAGGTATCTAAGACACGCAGATATCATGCATCGGCTTTCTGCGCCGCCTGGTAGGCGTCCTTGATGCTCTGGTGAACTCGTCCGCGGTCAGAGACTTCGTAGCCATTGACCTTGGCCCATGCGCGGATTGCGGCGGTCTCCCCGCTGCCGGCCTGGTTCGTGCGGGAGGTGGAACGGATGGCGGCCTTGGCGGTGACCTTGCGGGCCGCACTGCTGTACGGGGCCAGCGCTTCGCGCAACTGCTCGGCGTTGGCGGTGCTGAGGTCGATCTCGTAGTCCTTACCGTCGAGACCGAAGCGGACGGTCTCTGCCGCCTCGCCGCCGTCGATGTCGTCGGTGAGGATGATCTGAACGTTCTGCGCCATGTGCTGTCTCTTTCTATCAGGGGGTGTGTTCTTAGGTCAGGTTATGCGGCAGGGGCCTGGTTGGCATATTCGGCATCTAACCGGGTTTCGATTCCACGGGTGGTGGCCTTTTTGAGCCGGGTGACCTGCCGGTCAATCTGGGTCATCGTGCGGCTGTTGCGAGCCTTCTGCGCCTCGGTAATGCGTCAGTACTGGTTCGCGCTCTCCAACACTGCCCGATAGTCCAGCGACAGCGGTACCAGGCGCCCGCTGTGGGCCGACGGGTGGTTGTTCTGGAGGTCGCGTGTTCTCGTCCCGGCGGTTTCCTGCAGCGCCGCGCGGAATGCGCTGAGTTGCCTTCATCCGAGATGACCTGGTCAACAATGAGAGCAAGCAACCCCAGGGTGAGTGTGCTATTGATGCATGGGAAAAAATATTCACCTGAAGTGACCCCCATCGGACGGACTCTGGTGTGTCGCTAATGGTCGCTGCGTTGGGATGGCTCGTGACGCCTGGCAAGCTCCCGGTCCACGAGGCCGACTGCGACTCAGCACCCAATCCGTGTGCCCTTGATCTGCCGCGCAACGGGATCGACATCAAGGCCATGCTGGATCGGGTCGTTGCTGAGGTGTTTGACGAGACGTTCGCCGTGAGGACTGTGGGCTCCAGCGATGCTGCCTGGCTTCCCGGGGTGCAAGTGAGTCGCCGCGCCGACAACGGCCGCGCAGCCATTATCCGGGCCAGCTATGAATGGATGGTCGCCTTCATCTCTGAGCTTGAGGTGCAGGTGGCCCTCTTCGACTACGACGACGTGGAGGTGGAGAAGGAAGCCGAGCTGCGCCGACTTTGCCTGGTCATGCGCGCCTACCTCCACGGGGAAGGGTACATCGAGCAGCGGCGGCGGCTGTTTCGTCGGGGACGGTACCGATGCTGAGGATCGAGATGGAAGGCTTGAAATGGCGCCTCGGTCGGTGCATCTCCTCGGTACCCTGCCCGTAAAGCTGTTTCGCTCGGATCCGTCGTCGCAGGACCGGCATCCAGGGCCGGACAGACGAGCCCTCCTGGACGTGCATTTCAGGTTCCTGCCCGGGCGCCAGCGCCTGTGGGCAGCTGTCATGCCCCGGTTGGCGGGCTGCGCTGAGGGTCAGTGCTCGGTGCTGAACCCGGGTTTTGCGGCACGTTCGTCCGCGGGGAGCAGTTCTTGGAAGAGGGTGATCTGCAGCCCGGCGGGGGCGTCGATCCGGGAGTTCAGCGACTGCCAGGGGGTGCGCACCGGGGCCGCGAGCACCTCCCCACCGGCGTCCTGCAGGCGTGTGGTGGTCTGCGGGGCGTCGTCGACCTCGAAGGCCAGGCGGATGGCCGGGCTGGGGCGCCCGTCGGCCTCGATCCGGTCGATGACCTGCTTGTGCGCGGGGCTGGTGATCTCCAGGGTGGCGCGGCCGGCCTTGAGGATGGCCACCCGGTCGTCGGGGCCTTCGGCGAAGGAGGCCGACTCGGGCAGACCCAGCGCGTCACGGAAGAAGGCCAGGGCGGCGTCGTAGTCGGCCGCCTCGACCACCACGCGCAGCTGACGGACCGGCGGGTGCTGCTGATCAGGTTCCATGGGCCCATGGTGGGCCCTGACACCGGTGTGAGGGTCAAGGCCTGCCGAGGTCGGTGATGATCTCCTCCAGGGTGTCCCGGGCCCGGACCGCCTCCCGCACCACCGACTCCAGACGCTGATGCTCCTGGGCCAGGCGGGTTTCCAGGTGCCCGGTCCGTTCCCGGGGTGGGGCATCCAGGCAGGGGAGCAGCTCGGCGATCACCCGGCTGCACAGCCCGGCGGCGTAGAGCTGCTGAATCTGCACCACCCGCTCCACATCATCCGAGGTATAGCGACGGTGCCCGGCCGGGGTGCGATGGGCGCGCAGCAGCCCCTGGTCCTCGTAGTAGCGCAGCGACCGGGCACTGACCCCGGTCGCCTCCGCCAGCTCGCCGATCCTCATGGGCCCCATCCTCACCCAGTAGGTCGGCGACCGGGGGTGTTGGGGACGAGAGCACGCTTTGATGCCGATCACTGTGGCGTCGGCCAGGACACTGGGTCGGGCGGGTTCGGACGTGACCACACCTCCGGAGACGTGGGTGCGTCACCCCTCATGGCCCTGCCGTGAGGTTCCCCGCTCACGAGGACCGGTGCTGCGGGGGTTCTGCCGGGTGGGGCAGATGGGGGAGCAGAGCGGGCAGGGGGGCAGGGCGGTGATGCCGTCCTCGTCGAGGAAGTGCCCGGCTCCCGGGACCACCACCTTCTCCGCGCCCAGGCCGGTGGCGAGGGCGTCGGTCGCAGCCGGGGGCACGATCCGGTCGTCGTCGGAGCGCACCACGATCCGCCGGCCGGTGTGGGCCGCCACCGTCGCCAGGTCGGGTGCGGTGGCCAGGAAGGCATCCAGCACCGGCAGGGTGGGCAGGATCCCGGTGAACCCGGACACGGCCACCAGCCCGCCCAGCGACCACGGCGCGGGCAGGTCGGCGAGGTGGCGCAACGCGGTGATCACCCCGAGGCTGTGGGCAATCACCCACGTTCCCTCGTCGGGAGTCATGAGCACCCTCGCGATCGCTTGCTGCCAGGCGCCGGTATCCGGGGCCGCCGGGTCGGGCAGGGTCACGCAGGTGACCTCGGCACCGGTGGCCCGGAGCTGGTCGGTGAGCCAGGGGAACCGGTGGCGGGTCGGGTCGGCGGCGTAGCCGTGGACGATGACGGCGCGGGACATGGGGGCGGAGGAAGAGGTGGTGGCGGTGTGCATAGGCTGAGTCTCAAGGGTGACGTCGACGTGAAGGCCAACCCCGGAGGGTCGGGAGGGCGGGCAGGGATGCGGATCGGTGAGCTCTCGCGGGTGTCCGGGGTCAGTGCCCGGGCGTTGCCCTACTACGAGGAGCAGGGTCTGCTGGTGCCCGAGCGGGCTTCCAACGGGTACCGGGAGTATGCCGAGGACGCTCCGGTGATCGTGGCCCAGATCCAGGGGATGTTCTCCTTCGGTCTCAACTCCGAGACGATCCGCCGGTACCTACCCTGTGCCCGCGGCTCAGAACCCCGGCTTCAGATGTGCGCGGACCTGAGGGCGCACCTGCAACAGCGCCGAGAAGAACTCGAACGCCACACCGCCCAGCTGCTCGCACAACGGAAAGTGTCAAGGCGGGTGAGACAGATTCCGTCAGGCGGTCTGTATGAGGGCCTCCTGTGAGGGCTG